>JAZDIG010000243.1:0-17252 GCA_043805105.1 Candidatus Glassiibacteriota bacterium
CGAGCTTACGGGGCTTCGGGGCGAGGCTGAAACGAACTGCGTGAGCGGCGAGATTCGGGTCGAGGGGCAGGACGGCAGTCTGAAAGCCAACACGGTAAACGGTGCGATCAGCGTAACCGGTTCGTCGGGCTGTATCCAAACTAATTCGGTTAACGGCTCGGTGGACGTGAAGCTGGACAAGGACCATCCGGTGCAGGAGCTGCTGTGTAACGCGGTAAACGGCTCGATCCGGATCGAGCTGCCGGACGACCTGGGCGCGGATGTGGAGCTTTCCTCTCTGGCCGGCGGTCTTTCCTTGGACCCAGCCCTCGGCCTGGAGCGCAAGCTGGGAGGCAAACAGGCCAAGGGGCTGATCGGCTCCGGCGGCACGAAGATCAGGGCCAGGGTGGTCAGCGGCAGCGTGGCCCTCGAACGCAAATAGCCGCTATTATTCATTAAAAATTTTTCTGTTCAAGTTTTTGCAGGAGCGCACCCGAGAGTGGGCCCGATTACAATTGAAAAATTCCCGAACGACGGGCGGGTGCAGGGGTCCGCCGCAACGGGGATTTACGATAATTTGCGTATAATCTGATTTAAAGCCATCCCGAACTGCGGCTGTCCGCGTTCGGGAAAATTCCTGTCAAAACCCCTCCGGCGGATATTGCCGGCGAAATTTCTCCCGAATTCGCCGGGTTTCTTCTGCCGCGTTTTTTTCTTGCCGGAAGTCATCTCGCCAAATATCTTGACATCGTGGCAGGGAGAGCTTGCTTGTCTTTTTAAGTTTTTATTTGACCTGCCGGCCCTGACTATTCATTTTGCAGCAGGAGCGTTTTCAGAGGGCGGGGAGTGGAGTGGTCCGTTGGAACCTGGAGCTTTGGTTTCATTGAACGGGAAAAGGACCGGTAGTCTGCGTTCATTCATCCGCCATAAATACTGAGGGTTCAAGGCTCTCTGCGAACATCAGGCAGTGACTTTCGATGATTTGTACTTATCAAAAAGCCCGCGATTTGCGAAGCTGACACCTGCTGCCAACCGAGATGAAATGAGTGGCTGATAAGAAAAGTCTCTGGAACTGAAGATCCGGGGACTTTTTGTTTTCAAATTTTTTTGTTGTGAATATGTACAATGTGGATATAAATTTCAGTTATTGTATTTTCCAATCGAATCACCAGCGGGGATGAATGTAATGAAGGCATTGCTGTGTTACCCGCATTACCCCGATACTTTCTGGAGTTTCCGCCACGCTTTGGGTTTCATCGGCAAGAAAGCCTCACTCCCGCCGATGGGATTGCTGACTGTCGCCGCCATGCTTCCCGGGGAATGGCAGTTGCGGCTGCTCGATGAAAATGTCACTCAGATTACGGATGAAGACATCCTCTGGGCGGACTACGTATTCATCAGCGCCATGACCATCCAGAAAGCGACCGCCAGAAAAATCATTAACCGCTGCCGTCAGCTCGGGCGCAAGGTCGTCGCCGGCGGCCCTCTCTTCACTGCCAACCAGGCGGAATTCCAGGATGTGGATCACCTGGTCCTGAACGAAGCCGAGATCACTCTGCCGCCATTTTTGAAAGACCTCGCGCAGGGGCGGGCCAAACCGGTATATCAGTCTAATCAATGGGCCGATATTTCCGGCACTCCGATCCCGGCCTGGAACCGGGTTAACATTCATAACTATGCGGCCTTGTGCGTTCAATTTTCCCGGGGCTGTCCTTTCGACTGCGACTTCTGCGACATTACCGTTCTGTATGGCAGGTCTCCCCGGACCAAGCCAGTGCAGAGAGTTCTCGCGGAGCTCGACGCGCTGTACCACAGAGGCTGGAGAGGGACCGTCTTTTTCGTCGATGACAATTTTATCGGCAACAAAAAGCTGATTAAAACCGAGTTGCTGCCCAGTTTGATAACCTGGATGCGGAAAAGGCACCGCCCGTTCACCTTTCTGACCCAGGCCTCGATCAACCTGGCCGAGGATGATGAATTGGTGGCCCTGATGGTGGAGGCCGGATTCGACACGGTGTTTGTCGGGATAGAGACCCCGGACGTGGAAAGCCTTCTGGAATGCGGTAAGCTGCATAATACGCGGAGCGATCTGCTGGGTAATGTCAAAAAGCTCCAATCGGCGGGCCTGCTGGTTCAGGCGGGCTTCATCGTCGGTTTCGACAGCGATAAAAATGACATATTCGCCAGGATCAGCCGCTTCATCAACGAAAGCGGGATCGTCACCTCGATGGTCGGCCTGCTGAACGCCCCGCCCGGTACCAAGCTCTACAAGCGGCTGGCTGCGGAAAACCGCCTGCTCAAGGGCATATCCGGTGACAACACCGATTTGACGATGAATTTCCTGCCGAAAATGGACATGCGGACCCTGCTCGAAGGCTATAAAAAAATAATCCAGGACATTTACAACCCCGAAGCCTATTACAAGCGGGTGAGGTTGGCACTGAGCGATTTCAAAACTTCCTTCAGGCCCGTCCGATTCATCTCGAAAAAGAATCTGCGCGGTTTAGTCATGTCATTTTACAAGCTGGGTCTCGCGCCGGGCGTGCGGAGGCATTTCTGGAAGCTGATGATCTGGACGCTCCTGCGCAAGCCGCGGTCTTTCCCTCAGGCGATTACCCTGGCCATTTACGGCCTGCATTTCAGCCGGCACTTCGAGCACGTGTTCGACTCGTAGGCCGGCCGGACGATAACCTCTCCTGATTCCCGCATTATAGTTTTGTTACTTCAGAGCCCGGTTCCGGCCCGGAAGCCGTTCGTCTGCCCCCGCCGGTCTTAGGCGCCTTAAGCCTTGCCTTTTCCCAGGTTCCGACTATTATTTCTACCTGCACCCGACCTTCAGCAACTCTCCGGAAAAATACATCAGATCAGCCAGACCGCAGGGGATCGGTTCCGGTTTGCGGGTGTATCTCTTAATTGTGCGCACTTCATTGGGAAATGCCGGATAAGGCCGGCGAGCCTGGAGGAATTTCTCGCATGTTCGGCAAGAGATCGATCGGTACGGCAGTGCTGTGGTTTGCATCTTTTGTGGTTTCTTTCAGCTTCTCATCGGCTGAGGCCGATCCCGGCCTGAGCTCGGTCAGATTGCGCGAAGATGTCAACCGCGATGGACTGGTGAACGTCTTGGACGTGGTCAGCCTGCTGGTGGGAGCCCGCCGGGCCCCCGGCAGCAGCGATTACGACTACGACGGTGACGGCGATTGCGATTTCGAAGATGCCCTGGCGCTCTTGAGGAACGTCGCTGGCCGGAAATATTCCCGGGCTTCCGCTGATGAGAATACCTGGCGGATTGTGGGGCCGGGCGGCGGAGGCGGCCAGTTCATTCCCACGGTCAATCCCAATGATCCGGACAACGTGTTCCTGCGCTGCGACATGACCGGGGCCTACGTCACGGTGGACAACGCCGCGAACTGGCGGATGTTCAACGTGCGCAACGTGGTGGTTAATTTCGCCTTCGATCCGACCGCCGAGGGTACGGTTTACGTGTCCAGCTCGGGCCTTTTCCGTTCGGAAAACAAGGGCCTCACCTGGAGCCTGATTCTTCCAGACCCGGCCGATATGCTGGCCGAACACATGGAAGGAGACCACGCGGACCACTGGTTCGAAACAATCGCCGGGCAGCCTGAGGGTGAACAATCCAGCATGATGGGCAAGTTGCGGGTCGACCCGGCCGATGGTAGCCATATCTGGCTGGCCCGCTCCGATCCGTGGGGTCCACCTTACCGGATCGAGCTGACCAATGACCGCGGGGCGAGCTGGCGCAGGCTGGTCACCGGCCTGGACGGCGAAGTTCTGGCTATTTTCCCGGGCTCGTGGTGGAACAAGCCCCGGGAGGTGCTGGTAATCGCCGGCGGCGCGGCGGTGCTGGCTGACGAGTCCAGCGGACAGGTGACCACGCTCTCCCTGCCGGCCGCCACGGTGGATGCCGCGGAGGGGGGCCGGGGCGACCAGGGCGTGCTGATCTACGCCGTGGCCCAGAACAAGGTCTATCGTTCGGCCGACCGAGCCCGAACCTGGAGTTCGGTGACCACCAGCACTCTCTCCGGCGGCAGCTTCAACACGCTGGCGGTGTGCGAAAGCCGGCCGGAAGTGGTCTACCTCTCCTGTAACGACTACCCCTCTTACCAGTTCGGCATTTTCAAGTCTTCCGACTCCGGGGTAAAGTGGGACTGGGTCTATCGGGTCAGCAACAGCAGCGTGGTGACCGGCAACCTGCGCGACAAGGGCTGGATGGATGACCTTTACGGCCCCTCCTGGCGGGGATCGGCCCTGTCTGTGGGAGTCAGCCCCTCGAATCCCGACATCTGCTACGTCAGCGACTACGGCGGCACGCTCCAGACTCTTGACGGCGGCAAGAACTGGAACCAGGTCTTTTCGAATGCCAATGCCGATGGTTCGGCCACCAGCCGCGGAATCGACGTCACTTCCTGCTACGGCGTGCACTTCGATCCGTTCGACAGTCTGCACGTTTTCGTTTCCTACACCGATATCGGCGCCTCCCAGAGTTTCGACGGCGGCCGGAGCTGGGTCACGGGGATCCGGGGCGCGCCGAGCCAGTGGATCAATACCTGCTACTGGGCCGTCTTCGATCCCGCCGTGCCTGGCCGGGTGTGGTCGGTCTGGGGCAACAAGCACGACCTGCCGCGGGACAAGATGTGGAGAAACGGCTATACCGGATCAGCCGGTGGAGTGGCGGTTTCCAGCGACGGCGGACGCAACTGGCGCAGCAGCAGCAGCGGAATTCCCGTCAGTGCAGTCTGCACCAACATCGTGCTCGACACCACCAGCAGCGCCGCCTCCCGGACGCTCTACGTCTGCGCCTTCCGGGAGGGGGTCTACAAGTCGACCAACGGTGGCAACTCCTGGGCCGCCACCGCCCAGATTCCCGGCGTCAACCGCAACTACTGGCGTCTTTGCCTGCTGCCCGACGGCACTCTTTTCTGCCTGGTAGTGCGGGACGGCTGGCACAATGCGTCGGTTGACGGCGGGCTGTTTAAAAGCGCGAATGGTGGTGCGAGCTGGTCGCAGGTCAGCCTGCCGAAGGGAGTCAACTTTCCCAACGATCTGATTGCCGATCCCCGGAATCCAAAGACACTTTACCTGAGTTGCTGGCCCTGGATGGAAGTTGGAGACATTGTCAAAGGTAATTGGCAGGTGTCAAACCGGGGCGGCGGACTAATCGCCAGCTATGACGCAAGCGCAACCTGGACCCGGCTTTTCCGCGAGGACGCCCACGTTTACGCCGCCGCCGTGGACCCCAACGACTCCCGGGTGATCGTTATCAATACGTTCGACAGCGCCGCTTTCCGCAGCCGGGACGGCGGGGCGAGCTGGAGCCGGCTGCGAGGCTACAACTTCAAGTGGGGCCAGCGGCCGGTATTCGACGTCCGCCATCCGGGTATGCTCTTCCTGACCACTTTCGGCGGCGGAGTGTTTTACGGGCCGTCCTCGGGAGACCCGGCTGCGGTCGAAGACATCACCAACTTCCGGGACGCCTGGCGCTGGGGGCAGAGTTACTGATTCCCGGGATTCCCTGACCAACTGCAAATGAAAGAAGTTATTACCATGAATTCCCGCGAAAGAATCCTCGCCGTACTCGAAGGCCGCATCCCTGACCGGGCCGTGTTCGCGCCCAACATCTGGCAGTGGTTCGATTACAACAAGCTGCACGGCCGGCTCCCCGGGGAGATCGCCGGCTGCGAAACACAGGTCGAGGTATTGAAGCACCTGGGCGTGGACATTTTCAGCCGCAACTTGCTTTCGGAGACCCGGCGCTACTGGATCGGCGGGCACGTGGAAACCGTGTTCGACGGGCTGGAGGTCGAGGAAAACGAAGAGGGCGACCTGCGCCGGGTGACTTACCGGACCCCGGCCGGGGAAATTTCCGAGGTGTTCCGTTTCGACCGCGAGGGCTGTACCCTGATCCAGCAGGAACACCTGTTCAAGGACTTCGACAGCGAGTACCAGGCCTGGAAAAGCTGGCTCGAAGGCCGCCGCTACGTGTTCGACCGCAGCTCGTTCGAGGCGCTCGAGGCGGTGGTGGGCGAGGACGGCCTGGTGATGGTGGGTGAAACTTTCTGTCCGCTCAAGCAGCTTCACGTGGCCGCCCGCGCCGACAATGCGATCTACCTGCTGTTCGACCACGAAAAGGAAATGGTCGAGCTGATGGAGATTCACGAGCGCCAGACTCTGGAGCTGATCCGCGGGATAGTGGCCGCCGGCGCCCGCGTGGTCTGTTCCATGGACAACCTCGACAGCTTCTTTTACCCGCCCGACGTGTTCGACAAATACTGCGCGGGCTTTTACGGCCGGGCCGCCGAAATCTGCCACGCCGGCGGGGCCAGTTTTTTCGTGCATGCCTGCGGCCGCCAGAAGGACATCCTGAGCCGGGTGGTGGATTGCGGTATCGACGGCCTGGAGGGAATCGCCTTTCCGCCCCTGGGCGACGTTGAGCTGGACCAGGCCCGGAAAGCAGGAGAGCGGTTTATCGTCGAGGGCGGCCTGAGCGCCGTGCAGCTTGAAGGCGAGGTCTCCCAGGCCCAGGCCGACCGCTACGTGGCCGGGCTGTTCGAGAAGATGAGGCCGTTCGACCGGTTTATCTTCTCCATGAGCTGCAACACTTCGATCCTGACAAGCTGGGACACCCTGCGCCGCTTCCGTGACGCCTGGCTGAAATTTGCCTGAGAGAATTGAAAGCGGACGTCCAACCCTGACCTGGCTTGACAGGGCATTTGCCCGCTCATCGAAAACGACTGACAGTCTTGAAAAGCGTGTTTAAACAACCTTCCGATAACGAAATAAGCGGAAATCAATAGAGTGGCACTGCTGTAATGACCAATGCAATTATTTATAAAGCAATGTGTTACGTAGGGGCGATCCCGATTGCATCGGGACGTCGCCTCTACAATCCATGTATCTTCCTTAAAGGCGAGATTAATTCAACACGCCTTTCAGGCTTTCCCTTTTCCCGGATCTTTGACTTCAGCCGTCGAGCTGTCCGCGAGTCAATGATAAAGAAGAGATTAATTTGCTGGAGAATGGCCATGAATAAAACGCACCTGTTCGAACGCAAGCTGTCGGTCAGAATGCCGGCTGGAGTCCGCCGGGCGCTTGGCTGGCTTCTGACTGGCGCGGTGTGTCAATTGGCTGTGGCGGACCGGGCTGTCGCTCAGGAAAACGTACTTTTCGAGGAACATTTCGATGCCGCCGATTGGGCAGCGCACGGCTGGTACGACGGTCCCGACATGCTACTCGATCCCACCAACCGGGTAGGGACAAGCGGCAGTTCGGCTGTTTTCAGATGGTCGGCGGCGGGCAAGACCACGGCCGAATCCAGGGGCGGCAGGGTGCAGCTGAGTCCGGTGGAGGGATTCACGATCAGTTTTTACATAAAATTCAGCGCGAACTGGGCCTGGACCCGCCAGAACTTCCATCCGCACCTGATTCTATTCATGACCGACAAGAACGGCGCATTCGAAGGCCCGGCTTTCTCTCATCTGACGCTGTACGTCGAGGCTGTCGACGGTAAGCCGCGCCTGGGAATCCAGGACGGCCAGAATATCGACCAGGCGCGGATCGGCCAAAACCTGGTCGGGATCACGGAGAACAGGGCGGTGGCCGGCGGCAACGGTGATTCCGATGGTTATCCCGGAGATTATTACAAAAACGGAGATGTCTATTGGAACGGTAAGGACTGGTCCCCGGAAACAGAATTCTTTTCCGATACCCAGGGACCGTACAACAAGAACGACTGGCACCAGGTCAAGGCGCACTTCCAGCTCAACAGCCTGGCGGATGGAATCGGCGTGGCGAACGGGGTGCTGCAGTTCTGGTTCGACGACACGCTGGTTATCGACCACCATGACGTTCTGTTTCGCACCGGTAAATATCCGGACATGAAAATCAACCAGTTCCTCCTGCTGCCTTATTATGGACCGGGTGTGCCGCACGAGCAGGGTTTGTGGATCGATGAGCTGAAGATAATTCAGGATGAGCAGCAATTACCGGTCGCGCCTCCTCCGGTCAACAATCCCCTGTTGTTCGAGGAGAATTTCGATAACGCGGACTGGGCCGCCAATGGCTGGTATGACGAACCCGAAATGATCACCGATCCGGCCGGTCGTATGGGAACCATCGGCAGCTCAGTGGTTTTCAACTGGACGGCTCAGGGTAATACCACCGCCGAATCCAGGGGCGGCAGGCGATCGATCGATCCGGTGGAAGGCTTGACTGTCAGCTACGATATCAGATTCAGCGACAATTGGGCTTTTGCCGGGGATACGCTGTTTCCGCCGGCTTTTTTCCTGTTCCTGACCAACCAGGAAGGCCAGTTCAGCAATCCGGTGAGTACACATCTTACGGTCTTTCTGGATCACCAGGATGGCGGATTGAATGTCGGCCTGCGGGATTTGCTGAACATCGACCTCGCCCGGCTGGGAGAAAACCTGGTCAAGGTGACTGAGAGCCGGGCGGCGGCCGGCGGCAACGGGAACTTGGACAGATATCCGGCCTCTTCATTCACGGTCGGTCAAACCGTATTCAACCTGAAGCGGATCAAATCCAACCGGTCTTATTTTTCCGATAGTGCGGGTACGAATTACAAGGGAGATTGGCACCATGTTTCGGCCCACTTACAGCTTAACGGAGTAGTGGATGGCAAGGGGGTGGCCAATGGAGTGGCGCAGTACTGGTACGACGGCCAGTTGGTGATGGATCACAAAAACGTGCTCTTTCGCACGGGACAGTACCCGGAAATGAGGTTCAACCAGTTTCTCCTTCTTCCATACCTGTCGGGTGGCGCTCCCCATCAGCAGAGCGTCTGGATCGACAATCTGCAGATTACCAAAGACGAACAGGAACTCTCCGTGCCGGTACAATTGAGATGCGATGTCAACAATGACGGCAGAATAAACGTAATCGACGTGATCTGGCTGATTCTGCTGGGCCGGCTGAATCCGGCTGATCCCAGGCTCGATTGGAACGGCGATGGCTCCTACTCAATTTTGGATGCCATAACCCTGTTGCGGAATATTGTCGGCGGTGAATGTCCCTGAAATTAAAAAACTCGGGTGCAGCTGGGGAAATGAGCCACATTCAACCTGATTTCACCCGATAAGCACATTCTATCGCCTGCCCGCCTTGACAAACCACACTTTCAAGGCCTAAATTACACTTCCCGCAAGATATGGATTGAGATCAATTCGCTTTCTTTTTCCCTTTCATATGGAGGCGCGGATGCCGTCCGGAGATTTCGAGATCAACATACCGAAGTTCAATTTGCCGAAGTTCAGCAGGAATCTGATTACCACCATCCTGACAGTGGCGGTGGGTCTCTGGCTTGCCAGCGGCGTCTACATAGTTCAGGCGGACGAACTGGGCGTGGTGCTGCGTTTCGGCAAGCTGACCAGCGTCACCGAACCGGGGCTGAACTACCATCTGCCTTACCCGGTCGAAACGGTCCAGACGCCCAAGGTCACGGAAGTCCAGCGCGTGGAGATCGGCTTTCGCACGGCCTACGCCGGCCCGCCGGCCCGTTACGAACAGATTCCGGAGGAGAGCCTGATGCTCACCGGCGATGAAAATGTCGTCGATATCGACTTGATCATCCAGTTCAAGATCAAGGACCCGGCTTCCTACCTGTTCGAGGTGCGGGACGTTAACCGCACGGTGCGCGGCGCAGCCGAGGCCACGCTGCGCCAGGTGGTCGGTTACCATGCGATCGACGAGGCGCTCACCGACGGCAAATTCCAGATCCAGCAGGAAATCCTGGAAAGCCTGCAGGCTATTCTCGACCGCTACCAGGCCGGCGTCCTGGTGGTGGCGGTGCAGATGCAGGACGTGCATCCACCGGAGCAGGTGGTTGCGGCCTTCAAGGATGTGGCCAGCGCCCTGGAAGACAAAAACAAGTTCATCAACCAGGCCCAGGGCTACCAGAACGACGTGATCCCGCGCACCCGCGGCCAGGCTGAACAGCTCCTGCGCCAGGCTGAAAGCTACGGCCAACAGCGAATCCTGCACGCCCAGGGCGAAGCCGAACGGTTCCTCAACGTGCTTTCCGAATACGAGCACGCGCCCGCAGTAACCGAAAAGCGGCTCTACCTGGAGACAATGGAAAGGGTGATGTCAAGGGTGGATAAATACATAATCGGCACGGGCCGGGACGGTTCCACTCTTATGCCGTTACTGGACATGCGCAAGGCCAAGGCGGCCGGGACACCCTGAGGCTGGCGAAAGTGTTGCTGTTTTTCGACAAGCTAATTCAGTCAATCTGCGGAGAATAAAATGAAAAAAGGCAGCGGTACTTACATTGTGATATTTATTTTTGCGTTGATCCTGCTTTTCAATTCGGTGTACCGGGTCTGGGAGACCGAACAGGTGGTGATCACCAAATTCGGCAAGCCGATTAAGATAGTCAGCGAACCCGGACTGCATTTCAGGATCCCCTTCGTTTACAGGCTGCGCGTGTTCGAGCGCCGGCTGCTGGATTACGACAGCGCTCCGGCGGAAGTGCTCACCCAGGACAAGAAAACTCTCTACGTCGACAACTATGCCAAGTGGCAGATAGTAGATCCGTTGAAGCTCTTGCAGACCGTGCAGAACGAGCGTGGAGCGCAGAGCCGTCTGGACGACATCATCTATTCCGAAATGCGCACCGAGCTGGGCCGCCACAACTTCCACGAGATAATCAGCGAGAAGCGAGGCGAGATTATGGACACAGTGACCATCCGCGCCGATGAAAAGGCCAGAGTTTACGGGGTTGAGATTCTGGACGTGAGGATTAAACGGGCCGACCTGCCGCAGGAAAACGAGTTGGCGATCTTCGCCCGCATGGAGGCCGAACGCAAGCGGATCGCCAACCAGTACCGCAGCGAGGGGGAGGAGGAGGCCCTGAAAATCCGGGCCGAGACCGACAAACAGGCGGTGATTATCATGGCCGAGGCGGAGAAAAAGGCCCAGCAGACCCGGGGCGAGGGGGATGCCCAGGCGACCAAAATTTACGCCGCGGCTTATACCCGGAACCCGCGCTTCTACGAACTGGTACGCACCCTGGAAGCTTACGACAAGTCGATAGATTCGACTACCACGGTCATCCTGTCGCCGGAGTCGGACTTTTTCAAGTACCTGAAAAATGCGCCCTGATCCGGTGGCTCAGAACAAGGTCTGCTGCTCGTGGCCGGCGGTCGGCGGAGTTATGCCGAGCAGCCGCTCCAGGCCGGCGGCGTTCTGCGCGGCCTGGCCCGAGCGGTGGTTGTTGAAGAAGATGAAAGTCTTGTCCGTGCGGCCTTCGAGCCAGCGGATGTTTTTGAGCCAGCCGGCCAGCTCTTCATCCGGATACAGGTAGTCGTAGCGCTCCCAGGCTTCCCGGTGGTCCCACCACTTTTGGGCGTTGCGGCCGTGGAAGCGCAGGTAGCCGATCCGGCCGCTGGTGCAGACCGCCTCCGGCGGAAGTCTCTCTTTCCATGCGCCGAAGCTAACCCGCGACCGCGACCGGGCCAACAACCTGGGAGATGATTTCGAGTTCGTTATTACGCCAGCGAATTAAAAACCGAGAGTCCCGTAGGGGCGGCCCCCTGTGGCCGCCCGCAAGGCGACAAGGCTGTATAATGCTATTTGCTACGCAGTGTGATCCGTAACATCTCACCTCTCCGCCAGAGTCTCATTCTGGCTCCCCAGGTGCCAGCTCCCCTGGTTACGATCACTGTCATAGCTCCCACCTCGTAGCGGCCACAAAAAAGCGGGAACATATAGCGGGCCCAGTAGTTCAAGGGCCAGAGCTGGCCGCCGTGGGTATGCCCGCTGAGCATCAGTTCCACTCCGGTACGCTCAGCCTGTTCCGCACGGATCGGGGCGTGGGATATAAGGATAGTTGCCCCATTCGGCCTTCCGTCCAGTGCCTGGTGAAAATATTCCACGTTCTGTTCAGCATTGTCTCGTAATCCCGTATAATCCACCCCGGCCAGTACAAATCCCGGCCTGACCTCGGCCCAGTCGTTGCGCAAGAGCTTTATCCCGGCTTTATCAAAAGCTTCGACATTGCGCTCAAAACCCCTGTTTTTGCCAAATTCATATTCATGGTTACCCAATACCGCCCAGACTCCCATTGGAGCGCTTAAAGATCCAAGTATCTTGAGCATTGCTGCTCTGTTGTCTCTGCGTGTATCTATAATATCTCCAAGCAACAATATTATATCCGGCTGCATTTCGTGAATTTGTTTTACCCTGGATTCGAACCATTCAGGTTTAGTCAGAGGGTCCACGTGCAGGTCCGAGACAGCCGCCACCACCGTACCATCCAGTTCCGCAGGCAGATCTTTCAGATATACCTCGTATTCACGCACTACAGGCGGTCGCATACCCTGCACTAGAGCCAGCGCGCAGTACAGCAACCCGATCGCCAGCGTTATACCTCTGATTTGTCCGGCGTACTTGCGTACGAAAAACCCAAATCCTGTGACGATATCCACCGCCAGTATCAACAGGAATGAAATCGCCAGGATGGCCAGCCATTCCGGAGTGTATCTTCCAAAACCGCCCAAATAGAACAGTATAAAAAGTGCGAACGGAATAATCAGCCGCCAGCGGAGCGATAACCGGCGTTTCACTGCCGGCACTGGCGCGCCGCGCCAGAATACATAGGCATATAGCAGTAGTACTATCACCGCCGTTGTTAGATTCATTTTGACCATGTTTCCCCGCTATTTTTTAGATTGCCGATTAGTCAGCTTAAATTATGGCGTTTGCAATGTGCCGGTGCAATCGGTTTACAATAATTTCTGCTGATCGTCAATTCCGGGCGGCGGCTCGATCCCCAGCATCTCCTCCATCATCCCCGCGTTCTGCGCGGCCTGGCCCGAGCGGTGGTTGTTGAAGAAGATGAAAGTTTTGTCCGTGTGGTCTTCGAGCCAGCGGATGTTTTTGAGCCAGCCGGCTAGCTCTTCATCCGGATAAAGGTAGTCGTAGCGCTCCCAGGCTTCCCGGTGGTTCCACCACTTTTGGGCGTTGCGGCCGTGGAAGCGCAGGTAGCCGATCCGGCCGCTGGTGCAGACCGCCTCCGGCGGCATCAGCCCAGGCAGGGCCGGTTCGTCCACCGAACAGAATCCCGCTTCGTAGCACCGCAGAAAGACCCACGCCTGCTCGTTCATCCAACTGGCGTGCCTGAATTCCACCACCGCCGGCAAGTCTCCGCCGCCATCCAGAATCCGGCCCACCAGCTCGAGACTGGCGCTGCCGTACCGGAAACTCTGCGGGAACTGGTAGAGCACGGCGGCCAGCTTGCCGGCCGCCGCCAAAGGCTCAATGGCCTGCAGAAAGCCCTTCTGGATTTCCCCGGCTGAAACCGCCCGTTCGTGGGTGATACCCTTATAAGCCTTGACCACGACCTGGAAGCCGGCCGGCGTGTTCAGGGCCAGGGCGCGCACGAGTGAACCGGATGGGACCGCGTAGTAGCTCGAATTGAGTTCGAGAGCGGGAAAGCGGCTGGAGTAATAGGCGAGAAAGTCCCGCTTGGCCAGGCCGGGGGGGTAGAAAACACCCTTCCAGTCATCGTAGTAGTAGCCGCTGGTGCCGATCAGGATCATTGGCCCGCCCCGTGGAAGTGCTGCTCAAGGTTACAGCGGATGCCGCCGGCCGGCAAGGAAAAGAGGCGAATCCGCACGAAAGAATTTCCTTTAAAAAGCTCCGCGGCGGGTTTTATAATATTGCCCGGTGCTTTATCTGTTTTCAGGTTGCAACCCGAACCAGCGGAAAAAACCGGGGAGAGGAATTCAAATGCCCGTTCCGGATGGATTCAATCTGTGTGTCCAATACTACCGCCAGCCGACTCCACCTCCGGAAGAATGGGAAGAGGACCTGCGCCATATAAAAAAGCTCGGCTTCACCGCCGTGCAGCTCAGGCCGCAGTGGGCCTGGCACGAGCGCCGGGAGGGAGTTTTCGGCTGGGACGACCTCGACCGGCTGTTAGAAATCACCAACCGGGTGGGCCTTAAGGTCCTGTTCAAATTTTTTCTCGAGAGCGCGCCGGCCTGGCTGTATGCCGATTACGAGGCTGAACGGGTGTCGCCCGACGGCGTGCCGATCCGGCCGCGGGCCCGGGGATCGTTCTACCTGGGCGGCTGGATGCCCTGTTTCGACCGGCCGGTGGTCTGGGAGAAGGCCTGCCGGTTCGTAGCCGAGGCGGTGCTGCGCTACCGCGACCGGCCAAATTTGCTGGGCTGGCACCTCTGGAACGAACCGCGCAGCCGGCCATTCGCCGACTGCGCCTGCCCGCATTCAACGGCGGTTTACCGGCAGTGGCTGGAGCGTACGTTCGGCAATATAGACCACTTCAACGGGCTTTTCGGCACGGCGGCCGCAGCCTGGGCCGACCTGTCGCCGCCGCCGGACATCTCCGGCTACTGGGATTCCTGGCTCTGGCGCACCTCCCGGGCCCATGCGGTCGCCGGCTGGATAGAGCGCCTGGCCGAGCTGGTGCGCGGTCTCGATCCCTCCCGGCCGCTCTTCTGCCACGTCGGTTTCAACACGGTGCTCCAGCCGACTTTTATCGACACCAGCCACGATGTGCTCACCTCCCGCGCGGTGGATGTTTTCGGCACCAGCCTCCCGCACTGGACCGGCGACTTCCACACTTTCTTCCACGTGGACCGTTCGGCGCTGTTTTCCAACCCGGCCTGCCTGGATGAAGCTTATCTATACAGCCTGCAGGCGCGCTGGATGGCGGCGGTCAAGGATTATTTCTGGATCAACGAAATCTACGGCAACTCCTGGAATTACATGGCGGCGGACTACTCCGGCGACGACATCCGCTTCATGCTCGCCGCAACAATCTCCGAGGGCGCGCGGGGGATCGTGATCTGGCAATTCAAGCCGGAGCGGTTCAGCGAGGAGTCGGTCACCTCGGGGCTGGTCGAGCTGGATGGAGCGGACACCGGCCGCAGCCTGGCCGCTTCCGCTGTCTGTCTGGCCCGGGAGAAGGACCCGCGTGCATTCGACTCCTGGCGGCCGGAAAAGGCCCGGGCGGCGATTGTCTTCGATTTTTCCGCGGACATGTATTCCGAAATGGAAGATGCGGAGGACATCCGCAACACCGGTACGGTCTGCTACCGCTACAAGGAATCGGTTAAAGGCTGGTACAGCCTGCTGTGGCGGCTGGGCCTGGCCGTTGATTTCGTGCCGGTGGAATACCTGGAAAGAATCGGGAGCTACGACCTCGTGATCCTGCCCTACCTGCACCTGCTGGACCACGATCAATCCGCGATCCTCGTCAGTTACGTCACCAGGGGCGGGACGCTGGCAGCCGACCCCGGCCTGGCCTTCCGCGACAGACGGGCCTGGGTGCAGCCGGTGCGACCCGGCCAGGGCCTGGAGAGGCTGTTCGGCTGCCGCGAGCTGAAACTGAAAGCCGTTGCCGGACCGCAGCCGGTCGAGGCGTTCGGCCTGGAGCTGAGCGCCACCCGTCTCCTGGCTTCTCTCGAAAAGTCGGGCCACGGCGAAGACCTGTCCGCCGGGAAGGGAAAGCTCTTCGCCAGCCGGGCCGGCGCAGGCCGGACTTTCTATTTCGGTTTTTACCCCGGAGTGTCGTACCGGGATACCGGGGAGGCGAATTATCTGAAACTGGCCGAGCGTCTCGTGGAAGAGGCCGGGATCGGGATTCCGCTCGCTCCCGGAAGCCCATTGGTGAGGGTGCGCCGGGGCACGGTCGAGCAGGGACGGCCGGCGGCTTTCGTGTTTAACTACGAGGACACTCCGGCGGCCCTGGCTCCCGGCAGCCTCGCCAGAGGAAACTACCGCTGCGTGCTGACCGGCAGGAAAGTGGACGGTTCCCGAATATGCGGGCTGGGCCCGCGCGAAGTGCTGTTCCTGGTTCCGGAAGACTATTGAAAGAAGGCCGCGGCTTTGGCATTATTCAATCCTCGGCTGAATCTGCGAGTTCAATCCGAAAAAACTGACGGCTGGTGCCGGACTCGCGTACCTGTCTTGGTGAGAATCAACGATGGAAAACATAGGAACGCACAGTGAATTTGCCGGGACTCCGCCCGGCGGCCGCACCTGGACCCTGGCCTGGCTGGTGGTGTTCGCCGTGGCCATGGCTTACCTGGAAGCGGTGGTGGTGGTTTACCTGCGCGAGCTTTACTACCCGGAAGGCTTCGCTTTCCCACTCAGGCAAATCAATCCGCGTATAGTACTGATCGAGGCGGGACGGGAAGCCGCGACCGTGGTGATGCTGGTGGCGGTGGCCTGGTTCGGCGGCCGCACCCTGGCTGAAAGGTTCGCCCTGTTCTGTATCTGCTTCGCGGTCTGGGACATCTTCTATTACGTCTGGCTGCGGACGTTGATCCACTGGCCGAAAAGCCTTCTGACCTGGGACATTCTCTTTCTGATCCCACTGCCGTGGATCGGGCCGGTGCTTTCGCCGCTGGCCGTTTCGGTCAGCCTCCTGGTGGGGGCGGTACTGATCCTGAACCGGCTGAGAGCGGGTGGGCGGCTGGTTCCGAACCTGCGGGAATGGGCGATCGCCCTGGGTGGGGCGCTGCTCATCCTGCTTTCCTACACTATCGACACCGCGGCCAGCCAGGGCCGGGCTGAGCCGCGGCCCTACCGCTGGGAACTCCTGGCCGTGGGGATCGTCGCCGGCTTTTACGCCCTGGGCCGCTGCCTGTTTCGGACCAGAGATAAGGGACTGAAAAATGGCTGAAACGCCCTATTTCGATTGTAATGTGCAGTTCGGCCGCTCCTGCGCCCGGCTGCCCAAAGCTCCCATCGACAAGCCCGGCCTCCTGGCCGAAATGGACCATTGCCGGATTAGCCGGGCCCTGGTCTTTCACGCCGCCGCCCGGGAGCTGGACTCTCGGCCGGCCAACCGCGAGCTGGCCCGGCAGATCGGCGGGGAAAATCGTCTGGCCGGTATGGCGGTGATAAATCCGGCGCCCTGGGAACGGACCCGGAGCCTGACTGCGGAGCTGGAAGAATGGATCGGCCTGGGTCTCAGGGCTTTCCGCTTTTTCCCCGGCTGGCACAGCTTCTCGCTGACTGATCCGGCGCTGAGGCCGGTCCTGGCCGGACTGGCGGAAAAGAAGCTGCCGGTCTGGGTGGATTACGACAGCTTCTGGTACAACTTCAGGCAACTCGGCCAGCACGAGCAGCGCGCCGTGGACCTGGCCGCAGTCGAAAGGCTGGCCGGGGAGTATCCCGACCTGCCGATCGTGGTCGTGGGCCTCAATTTCTCCCATCAGACCGGGCTTTTCGGCCTGCTGGACCGGACCGGGAACGTTTTCGCGGAA
>JAZDIG010000244.1:0-5706 GCA_043805105.1 Candidatus Glassiibacteriota bacterium
GTCGCGCCACAACGAATATTCCGGGAAGAACAGCCTGAGCTATTTCGAGGAGAGCAGCGGCGAGCGTTTCGTGCCGTTCGTGATCGAAACCTCCGCCGGCTGCGACCGCACCGTGCTGACCCTGCTGGTGGACGCCTACGATGAGGAAGAAGAGCGGGTGGTGCTGAGACTGCCGCCCAGGCTGGCGCCAGTCAAGGCCGGCGTGTTCCCATTGGTGAAAAAGGACGGCATGGTGGAGGCGGCCCGGGATGTCTACGAGCGCCTGCGTAAGGTGCACAAGAGTTTTTACGACGAGGGCGGATCGATCGGCAGGCGCTACCGCCGTCAGGACGAAGTCGGCACACCATTGGGGATCACCGCCGACGGCCAGACGGTCGAGGACGGCACGGTGACAATCCGCGAACGGGACTCGATGGCTCAGCACCGGGTGAAAGTCGAAGAGGTGACGGGCTGGGTGAGCCGGTTCGTGGAAGCCAACGGCAAGGTCTGAGCTCTACCATCTCGATTGGCAATCAACTATCAGGGGTCGTTTTCGGACGGCCCCTGTGTCTTTGGGGCGGGGACCTGGGGGGCCGCCGCCGGCACGGCTTTTGCGCCGACTGGCCGGCGGGGGAATCCCGGCGGACGATAATTGGCAAAAGGCGTGCCGGCGGCGGCCGGTCCGGATGAAACTCCTCGGCCAGTCGTGTCGCCGCTCCTGGTGATTTAAAACCGCCGGAGCGCCTGAAGGCGAACCGGAGGTTCGCCAGGGAGCGGGCCGGCATCCTTTTTGCTTAACTGCAGAAATATGATGAAGTTATGGGCACAATCACGGGCAAAAAGGATGCCGGCCCGCCTTCTATCAAGGCTACCCTCAAATGACAGACTCCGGGAAAAAGACTGATCGCACACCGCTTCTGGACCTGGGGCCCGACCAGATACTGCCCGGTTTGACAGGCACCCTGACCGCTCTGGGTGAAAAACCCTACCGGGCCCGTCAGATCGCCCGCCAGGTGTACCAGCGCGGCCTACTCGATTTTGACCGGATGACCGACCTCCCCACCGCTCTACGAGAGAAACTAACCGCCGCTATTTCCCTCCTCCTGCTGGAGCCGGTCCGGGAAGTCGCCAGCCGCGACGGCACTTCCAAGACACTCTGGCAGGCACGGGACGGCGGATCGGTCGAAAGCGTGATTATCCCGATGGAGCGCGGGCACACCACGGTTTGCCTGTCGGTGCAGACCGGCTGCGCACTGGGCTGCGCTTTCTGCGCCACCGGCCGCCTGGGCGCCGGCCGGAACCTGTCGACCGGTGAAATCCTGGTGCAGGCGCTCCACCCCCTCTCCCGGCTCGGGCTTGCCGCGCCGGGTGCCGACAAATCCCGGGCGCCTAATTACGTATTCATGGGCATGGGCGAACCCTTCCTCAATTACGACAATCTGGCGTGCGCGCTGAGGGTAATGAACCATAACGATTTGATGCAGGTGGGAGCCAGACGGATCACGGTCTCGACCGTAGGCCTGCCCGACCGGATGATAGAATTCAGCATGGAGTTTCCCCAAATGAAGCTGGCGGTGAGCCTGCATACCGTGGACGAGGGCTTGCGCAGACGGCTGATGCCGGTGGCAAAAAAAGTTCCCCTGGCCGAGCTTATCGAGGCCTGCCGTCAGGTTTACCGGATCACCGGCCGGAGGATCACTTTCGAATACATAGTGCTGCCCGGAGTGAATGACCGGGACGAAGATGCCCGCAGGCTCGCCCGGCTCACCGAGGGCCTGCCCTATAAAGTCAACCTGATCGCTTTCAATCCGGTAGAGGGCATGCGGTTCCACCCGCCCTCCGACCTGGAAGTGGAACGCTTCCAGAAGAAGCTGCTCGAGGTCTGCCGGGTGGCTGTCACCTATCGCCGGTCTCACGGCGGTGACATTGCCGGGGCCTGCGGGCAACTGGCCGGCGGGAAAACGATCTGAAGTCCTTGATCCTGGCCTTTCCCCTTAATCCAAGAGGGACGCAAAGGGACCGGACTACCACGCAGGCGAAAACAAGGTTCACCTCTACGGCGTGTCTTGGGCCGATTCCCTCGAATCAAAGCTTCGGCGAACTCATCGCGACTAAAATTCCATAAATAAGGCCGCCCCTTGGGGAGCGGCCTTTCCATATTCAGGCCCTGAGCCAATCTGTTACCTTGGTTCCAGCACGGCGGCGAAACCACCATTGGGAGCCATCTTGATCGCCAGCGGGGCGGCCGGATCGAGGTTCATCTCGAGCACGGTCACTTCTTCGGGTTTGGTATCCGCCTTGGGGCCATCGGCCCAGGCTTTCATCTTCCAGCTCCCACCGCCCAGGAAGTCCAGCGGCACCTCGACCTCACGGCCGTTCTCGTCGGTCATCGCGCCGATATACCAGTTGTTGCCATTCTTGCGGGCCAGGACGATGTAGTTGGCCACTTCGCCGGCCAGGAAGCGGGTGTCGGACCAGACAGTCGGGACCAGGCTGATAAAATCCAGGCCCTTTTCGCCGCGGTAATTGCTCGGACTGTCGGCCAGCACCTGCAGGGGGCTTTCGTAGACCACGAACATGCCGAGCTGGTGGCAGCGGGTACTGAGTGTGACCGGATCGATGTTGCGCGGGTTGAAAGATTTGGCAGTGGCATGCTGGAAGCCGCCCGGGGTATAGTCCATCGGCCCCACCAGCATCCGGGTATAAGGAATGGTAACGTTGTGTTCGGGATTGGCCCAGTTGCTCCACTTGAGGTATTCCAGTCCGATCACCGCTTCACGAGTGATCAGATTGGGCCAGGTACGGCGCAGGCCGTCCGGTTTGAAGGCGCCGTGGAAGTCGACCAGCAGCTTGTACTGGGCCGCTTTTTCCACCACTTTTCTATACCAGTCAACCATCTCCTGGTCATCGCGGTCCATGTAGTCAATTTTCACACCGGCGATCCCCCACTGCTGGTAAAGCGGGAAAGCCTGATCAATCTGCTTGTCCACGCGTTCCCAGTTGACCCAGAGGATCAGCTTGATTCCCAGCGAGTCGGCCAGTTGAACCAGGCGTGGCATGTCCACGGTCTCCAGCGGCTTGGTGATGTCCGCTGAGGTGTCCTGATCTCCACCGTACCAGCCGGCGTCGATCAGGCAGTACTGCAGCCTGGCCTCGGCGGCGAACCGGATGTAGTGCTCGTAGGTCGAAGTTTCGAAGCCGCCTTCGGTGACCCGGCCGCGGTTTTTGGCTACCACCTTGCCGCTCCACCAGTCCCAGCTCGCCTTGCCCGGCTTGATCCAGGAAACGTCGGTCAGCCTGGAGGGTTTAGACAGACTCAGGATCAGGTCGCTTTCGATCAGCTTGCCGGCGTGGTCCGCAATCATCAGCACTCGCCAGGGGGTTACGAACGGAATTTGCCCGTTGGTTTTGATCTCTTTCTCACCCGGCAGCGGGATCAGCAAGGTGGCGAGGGCGTTAGGAATGTTGCGCACGCCATGCACATAGCTGGCCGGGTATCCCTCCAGGTCGGCCTCGGCGAAGCAGACCGCCTTCCCATCGGGGAAAATCGCCAGCAGGGGCAGCGCCGCCGTGCTGTCGCGGGTGATCTGGGAGAGCTTGCCCGGCAGATACCAGCGCTCGTAATTGTGCGGCGGCAGTACGCTGGTGTAGGCGGCGAAGACGTCGACGTCGACCGGGAAATAGAAGCCGGTCATTTCATCGGTGAGGACGAACTTATCGAGGAAGCCCTTTCGTTCGGCCGACGGTATTTTCAAGTCAGGTTCCTGCTTGGGGAAGGCATACCGGAAAGCCACACCATCGTTGTAGGCGCGGAAAATTACGCTGAAGGTCTTGGCCGGTATCGTCTTCTGGCGCAGGGTGACGGTCATCTCGTTGTATTCGGCCTTGACGCTGCTGCGCTTGCTGAATGGGGTATCGAACTGGTCCACTCCACTCGTGTCACTGGTTCCGATGATAACCAGGTCGTTGAATACCGCACCAGCCGGTCCAAAGTTGAGTCCCAGCGGAGATTCGCGCAGAATCTGAGTGTCGTCGCGTTTTACCTGATAATACATGCTGATGCCTTCGGGGTACGGCTCCGCCATCGCCTTCAACTCGAATTTAACTTCGGTCCTGTTGTCCGGGCTTTTTAGAACGACGCTGCCTGTGTCCTTGTATTCGCCACAGGAAACTATCGACAGGGCCGTTATCAGCATCAGTGCCGGAATCGCGGCCAACCGGTTATACATGAATTGCCCCCTGGACTTTGATGGTGGTTTGAAGACGGATTGAATTCCGCTTGAATTGAAATGCGAGCGTATTCCCCGCGGCAGGCCGCGGGGTCAGTGAGCGAAGAGAAATAATGATCTACCTTAACAATTGAAGATTCCCCACAGCAAGCTACGGGGAATATTAAACTCTGATGATACGATACTGAACACAGTATGATTGACGAACGGAAACATATTGCGGCGGACGGTGGTGCAAAAAAATTGCGTCGGACAAATTGACGCAAAACCGTCCGGGGATGAATTATATAACGTAAAATTCCATGAAATGCAATAGATTAGTAAGGGGCCGGAACTGCCGGGAAAGCCATTGTCTGCAGCAGAATGATCCGGCGGGGGGAAAGCTCCAGGGAGACAGAATTCCCCCCGCGCGGAGTGGGCCATATCACGGCAGGCCGGCCACTCGCAGCTTGATCGAATAGACGGTCGGCGGCGTGGTGATGAACAGAGTTTTCCAGTCCTCCCCGCCGAAACAGCAGTTAGTGGCCTGCTGCGGTGTGGGAATCCTGCCCTCGAGGGTTCCGTCCGGTGAGAATACGACCACTCCCTCCCGGCAGCTGACGTAGAGCCGGCCCATGCGGTCGACGCACATCCCATCGGGGCCGCCGGCCGGCACTTCTGCGAACACGCCGAGATCCGCCACCCGGCCGCCCTCGACTCCGAAGCGTCGGACGTGGCCTTTCTGGGTGTCATCGACGTAAAGTATTTTCTTATTGGGGCTGAAGACGATGCCGTTGGGCCGCTGGAAGTCATCGGCCACCACCACTGGCTCGGTCCCGCCGGCGTCGAGCCGGAATACGTAATTGGCCGGCAGATCGGGTTTTTTATTTACGAGGCCGTAGGGCGGATCGGTGAACCAGATCGAGCCATTGGGGTGCAGGGCCACGTCGTTCGGGCTGGAGAAGCGCTTGCCCTGGTAGCTGTCGCAGAGGGTGATCGCGCTGTCCGGACCGAACAGCAGGCTCACCCGTCTCCCGGCGTGCTCGCAGCAGATCACGCGGCCGTTTTTATCGAGCAGCAGGCCGTTGCTCTGGCCGCTGGGCTGCCTCCAGACCGTATATCCCTCGACGCCCGGCTGCCAGCGGCAGATCCTGTCGCCCTGGATGTCGCTGAAAAGCAGGAAGCCGCCCTCCGGGACCCACACCGGCCCCTCGGTGAATTTCAGCCCCTCGGTGGCGATCACCTCCAATTTGGCAGTTGAATCGACCACCGCGGTAAATTCCGGCCGGACTGTCACCACGTCCGAGGCGGCGAGGGTTCCAGCGCCCGCCAGGGCCATCAGCGCTACGATGAGCCATTTCATGGCAGCTCCATTTCCCGGTCCCGAAGACCGATTGGTGATTGAGAAGCAAGAAGCCAGAAGGTTCCCCATCCCACCACTGGTAGCCAGTAGCCGGTATTCAGTAGTCAGAAAGCCGGTCCGGCCGGGCGCCCGCAGGGCGGACACATGGGTCCGCCC
>JAZDIG010000245.1:0-2133 GCA_043805105.1 Candidatus Glassiibacteriota bacterium
TTTATTTTCGTTAACCCTGATCGAGGGTTGTCTGCCGGCCCATCTTCTTTCGACCGAAAATAAACGTCCCCATCGTCTAGGGGCCTAGGACTCCGCCCTTTCACGGCGGCAACAGGGGTTCGAATCCCCTTGGGGACGCCAGATTGGACGAAGGCCGCTGAATCGATTTTCAGCGGCCTTTTGCTTTTGGTATTGCCTGCCGGTTCCGGACCAGAAGTGGTTTTATTTTGGATGTACAATATTTTTTAGCATATTAATTATCGTTGATTATTCCAGGCTGTATCTAAGACAGCTCTTCTTGATTCTTCAACTGGAGACTGCTATGCGATATCCTGGCTCAGTGGGAAAAGCGTTCGTGCTTCTCGCTTTGCTGTTGCAGGCACCTGGGGCCGTTGCCGGTACGTCCATCGTGGACATTGCAGCGGTCGATATTTCCAGGCTCAGGCTTGACTGCGGTGCGAAGGTCTGGCTGTTTGTCGTTGACGGCCAACCGGTCCTCAACCTGTTCGTACCCAGGTCCGACAGCCTGCCTGGTTTCGAGCTGGATGTTCCGCCGGAGTCGCAGGATTTATCGCTATACACGCATCTGGTCCTGGAGGTGAAAAACGCGGGCCGGAGTCCAGCGACAATTTTCTGCCGGGCCGAAAACCCGGACGCCTCGGACACGCTCAATTGCACCCAGGGCAGCCTCTCCCTTTCGCCCGGCCAGAGCGGCACTCTGCGCGTCAACCTCCGCAGGAAGAAGCCCGACTGGGTCAAGGTAAAGCTTTTCGGCATGCGGGGCTATCCCTGGAGCGGACCGCTGGGTATCGAGAGAATCCCCCGGCACCTGGTCGACCCGGCGCGCATCGTCAGGCTGGCCGTGTTCACTCAGAAGCCGGCCGAAGAACAGGCCATCGAGGTCCGGAGCATCTCGGCCATCGGCCAGTTCCGTCAGCCCACCAGGCTCCTGGAAGACCCCACCAGGTTTTTCCCGTTCATCGATGAATTCGGCCAGTACCTGCACGCGGACTGGCCGGGTAAAATTCACGGCAGCCAGGAGCTGGCCGCAGCGGTCCGGGCCGAGGAAACAGCCCTCACGGCCAGTCCCGGTCCCGCGGACTGGGACCGGTACGGCGGCTGGGAAAAAGGGCCGAAGCTGAAAGCGACCGGCTTTTTCTACACGGCCAAATACGAGGGCAAGTGGTGGCTGGTCGATCCGGAAGGCAGGCTCTTTTTTTCGCACGGCATTGACTGTGTCATCTCCGAGGGCGACAACACGCCGGTCGAGGACCGCGATGGCTGGTTCCGGAACCTGCCTGCCAGAGACTCGGAGTTCAGGGACTGCTTTTCCCGGGCCGAAGTGGCCTTGCACGGGTACTACCAGGGCCGTCAACCCCTGGCCTTCGACTTCAGCCGGGCGAACCTGATGCGAAAATACGGTCCCGCCTGGCTGGAACGCTTTGCCGAAGTCACCCACCAAAGGCTCCGCAGCTGGGGACTCAACACTATCGGCTGCTGGTCCTCGCCGAGGGTTTACCTCGAGAAAAAAACACCTTACGTTGGCACGGTCTGGTTCGACAGCAAGCTGCTGGAGGGCAGCCAAGGCTACTGGGGCAAGTTCCGCGACGTGTTCGACTCCGATTTCCGCGCCCAGGTCCGGAGCGCCATCAGCCGCCAGGCCAGGGACAGCGCCCGGGACCCCTGGTGTATCGGCTATTTCGTGGATAACGAAATTTCCTGGGGCAACGACGATGTCGCTCTGGCCCAGGGGACCCTGGCATCCCCGGCCGGGCAGGCGGCCAAACAGGTGTTTATCGAAGACCTCAAAGCCAGATATGGCGAGATCGAAAAACTCAACGCTGCCTGGGTAACCGGCCACGCCTCCTGGGAAGCCATGCTGCAGAGCACAGTCACCCCGGACCCCGGCAAAGCCCGCGCCGATCTGGTCGGCTTCACTGCCAAAACCGCCCGCACTTATTTCAGGACGATTCGCGAGGCCATGAAGGAGCTCTGCCCGGATCAGCTTTACCTGGGCTGCCGGTTCGCCTGGGTCAACGCCTCGGTGGTGGCGGTGGCCGCCGAGTTCTGCGACGTGGTCAGCTACAACATCTACCAGCTCGACATCAGCCGTTTCCGTCTTCCGGTGGAGGC
>JAZDIG010000246.1:0-6681 GCA_043805105.1 Candidatus Glassiibacteriota bacterium
GGGTGCCCGCGAAGCGGGCGGGGTGTGTAAATCGCCTAATCATCGAGATGAGATAGAACTTCATCATTTATAAGCACTTGCGAATTATCATAAATAATCCGGCCTATGAATATTAAAACAACTTAGCGCTTATGGGGCGCACCCCTGTGTCCGCCCGTCGTTCGGCAAGATCTCGGGAGAAATACCGATAATTTTACAGGGTAAGAAATTCACGAATCCACACAGGGTGCAGCCTGCTCACCCTGAATATCTGAGCGGATATCTCTGAAGAAATCCAAAACAATGCAGACCGATTAAGCGAGGTGAAGCATGTCGAAAGGATACGACCGCAGGGAATTCATCAAGCAGGGCGCCCGGATGGGCGCAGCCGTCGTCCTGAGCGGCGCGGCAGTCAACAGCGCCCTGGCCCAGCTTTCAACACCCCCCCAGCCGATCAAAGCCGCCCCGATCGGCACGGTCCGGGTGGGCTACGTGGGTGTCGGTGGGCAGGGGATGAGCCACGTGCGGAACCTGCTCAACGTCGAGGGCTGCCGGATCGCGGCGGTCTGCGACATCGTGCCGGAAAAGGTGGAAGCGGCCCAGAAAGCGGTGACCGATGCCGGCCAGCCCAAGCCGGCCGGGTATGCGCAGGGGCCGAACGATTTCCTGCGAATGTGCGAGAAAGAAAACCTGGACCTGGTCTACACCGCCACGCCCTGGGAATATCACGTGCCGGTCTGCGTGGCAGCCATGAATAACGACAAGCACGCGGCCACCGAGGTGCCGGCGGCGGTGACGGTCGAGGAGTGCTGGCAGTTGGTGGAAACCAGCGAAAAAACCGGGCGCCACTGTGTCATGATGGAGAACTGCTGCTACGGCCAGCCTGAAATGGCCGTGCTGAACATGGTGCGCAAGGGCCTGCTGGGCGAGCTATTGCACGGCGAGGCGGGCTATCTGCACGACTTGCGCGAGCTCAAGTTCAGCGGCAGGGGCGAAGGCCTTTGGCGCACAGCCCATGCGATCAAGCGTAACGGCAACCTCTACCCGACTCACGGCTTGGGCCCCCTGGCCGAATACGCGAACGTCAACCGCGGTGACGCTTTCGACTACCTGGTGTCGATGAGCAGCAAGAGCCGGGGCCTGAACGTATACGCGGAAGAGCACTTCGGGGCCGATGACCCGCGCGCGAAGCAGAAATACGCCCTGGGGGACGTCAATACGAGTCTTATCCACACCAAGAACGGGGTCACGATCATCCTGATCCACGACTGCGACACGCCCCGGCCTTACAGCCGGGTCAACCTGATCCAGGGCACGGCCGGAATCTTCGAGGGCTACCCGGACCGGGTCTACATCGAGGGGCACAGCGAGCCGCACACCTGGGATACGCTCGATAAATGGCTGGCTGAATACAACCATCCGCTCTGGAAGACCGTGGGTGAACAGGCGCGTGGCGCCGGCCACGGCGGTATGGATTACCTCGAAGACTACCGCCTGATCCAGGCCCTGCGCACCGGCCGCTACCCGGACTACGACGTTTACGATGCGGTGGCCTGGAGCGCGGTGAGCGAGCTGAGCGAGAAGTCGGTGGCGGGCCGCAGTTCGGTGCAGGACTTCCCGGATTTCACCCGGGGCGCCTGGAAGACCAATAAACCGATCTTCGTCACCGACCTTTGATCGAAATTTTGGAGTGTTCCTAAGTCCCAAGCGCGGGGACACGGCGCACCGTGTCCCTGCTCCTTCTTCTCGCCCGTAAACTTGTTTCTTCAAATTAAACGGTGGAGGAACATGCTATGACCCGTCTTTTTCTGCTCCTTTCGTCAGTGCTGCTCTGGGCCGCCGCGGATCTCGCCGCTCAGCAACTGTATACGCCCCAAGGCGTGAGGATTCTGCAGAACAAGAGCTTCGATGACAGCGACCGGGCCCGCGCCGATATCCTCACGCTGTACCGCGACCTGCGGGTCACGGATGTCTGCGACGGCATGGACCTGGTGGGCCTGCAGGACGTGGGCCTGATGGACAACACCATCCGCTCGCTCTGGCGCGACGTGGAAAAGTTCAGCCACCGTTTCGTGGGCTTCGCGATCACCGTGCGTCACGTGCCCAGCGACGTGCGTGCGGGCCAGAACTCTTTCGAGGACCTGGCGGGATTCCTCGGCTTCAAGGACGAGCAGTATTCACGCGCCCCGGATGCCTGGACCGCAGAGGCCCGTCCCGGCGACTGCGCCGTGATCGACGCCGGCGGAGTGTTCGAGGTGGGCTTTATCGGCTCGAACAACAGCCTGGGCTACGCCCAGAAGGGAGTGGCGGGAGTGGTGACCAATGGTTACGCCCGCGACACGGATGAAATCGTGAAGACCAGGGCGATCCCGGTTTACTGCAACAATGCGCTCAGCGGGCGGGGCGTGCGTCCCGGACGCCTGATCGCCGAAAGCTACAACTTCCCGGTCAACTGCGGGGGCGTGCTGGTCTACCCCGGCGATGTGGTGGTGGCGGACGGCGATGGGGTGATCGTGGTGCCCCGCGAGCTGACGCTGACTGTGGGCCGGCTCGCCCGGGGAATCAACGTGGAGGACGAGGCCAGCCGGGGCGAGCGGTACAAGAGCCTGAAAATCCCGCTGGACGAAACCGTGAAAGAAAAGAAGTGAAGTCTGGCGGGGGAGTTAAACGGGATGAATAGTTCCTATCGTCTTAGCCATTCGAATGACTCCAGACAATGGGGTTCGCCATGCTGCCGCTCCGCGACCCTCTTGTCCTACCGCGGGAATCTCACCTATAACCTAACCTCGTGGGTTAAAACCATGCGCAATGTTTTCTCCCCACTTCTGGCGGGGCTACTCGTGGTCGCAGGTGTGGCGCTGCCGGCATTCTCCCAAAAAACCTCAAATCCGGTGCAGGCTTACGGCTTCGCATCCTTGGTCAGCGTGGCCGGATCGGTCAACTTTGAAGACGGCGGCAATAAGATCGGTCTGGATGGCAATCTGCTGATTGACTTCGCCCTTCGCAACGCTCCAAAGGTGCAGTTCGTACGCGAAGGTGGCGACAAAGGGTACTTCAAATTCAACGCCCCGATGCCCAAGGGAGCCTCGGCGGCCAAAATCGTGTTCGTCACCACGGAGGGCTGCACGGATTGCGAAGCGCGCGTCCCCGAATTCAAAGCTGTGTGGCAAGGCTACAAGGGGAGCAGAAACGACTTCGTGTTTGGGAGCTTCAAGGACTATTCCGGCCCGTACGAGTTTCGCTTCGCCATGGAATTCTCCGGCACGTTGATGAATGGAAGGTTGAATCTCTTGAACCTGGACTGGTTCAACGACGGCGCCGAGCATCATCTCGTCGGGGACCTGAAGCTCTTCGGAGTGCAGTTCAAGAGCGCTCCTAACGAGGAACTAGTCTTCAAAATCGACGGTGATAAGTACTCCTTTGTCCGGGGCGCCGGAACCGCCATTACGCCCCAGGGTGAGACCATTCAGTTCGGGAATTGAGATGGGTGCGGCTCTGTTGGATAAGCGCCAAACCCAGTAATTGCTCGCTCATTTTACCACGTGGAGGTGGAGGCCTTGACCTTACGGCGTGAGCTGAACACGGGCGGCGTGAGTACTGCGGGCGGACAAAGTAGTTAGCCCCTGCAATTGGCCCACCAAAAACCAAGGGGCGGTTCGCGAGCCGCCCCAATAACAATTTTGTAAAAAGGGGCGCAGCCCCGATAAAATCGGGGCGCCCCTGCGTTCGTATTCCCTATTTCTTTTCCAGCCTGCCGCCGAAAGCGTTACGCGTCCCGCCGATCTCGATCCCGCCGTCTACCC
The DNA here is from genome assembly GCA_043805105.1 of Candidatus Glassiibacteriota bacterium. Lineage (GTDB taxonomy): Bacteria > Gemmatimonadota > Glassbacteria > GWA2-58-10 > GWA2-58-10 > JAZDIG01. The sequence goes on from JAZDIG010000246.1 coordinate 3,783, forward strand.
GGTCGCGCCGGAAATCGAGCCTGACTTCGCCCAGCGTGACTCTCACTTCGTCGCCTATTACCCGGCAGGCCGCCTGCGGAACAGATTTTACCGAGCTGTCGGCGGTGGTGAGTACGTTCAGGAAAAAGTCTTCCTGCGCGGGCCTTTCCGGCGAAATTTCGATCCGGCACTCCGGCAGCGGCCCGTTTATCCGGCCCGGCGGGTAGTTTCCGCCGCCGTAGCGGTAGAGGTCATCCCCGGAATTGAGCTTCACCTGAAGATTGGCGGGCAGCACGGTCTGAACGAAAAGCCGGCCCCGGCCATTGGTGACAGTCAGGTTCGGCGCCTGGCCGGTGGGCGGCTTGGCCGCCTGCAGGCACCAGGTCTTGCGGAACTCCGGATTGGTGCTTTTTACCCGGTCGAAAATGACGAAAGTGCCGGGGCGCAGGTAGACGATCTGGCGGGTGAAGTATTCGAGTTTGTTTTTCCGGTAGGAGCGCGAGCAGTCGCCGGCGGCGTAGAGGTAACGGTCGCGGTCCTCATAGGCCAGCATGTCGGCGATATCGTAAAGCTGCCGGTCTTTCTGCCAGGCCGCGGCGTCCTCCACTGACCCATTGTGGTGCGGCCAGTCGTGGTGCTGGCCGCCATCGTTGCCGGTCACCGTGCCCAGGCGGACCGCGGGCCACTTCTCCGCCGGGTCGAGAACCAGTACCGTGTTGTGGGCGATCGAGCGCACGTAGTAGTTGACCACGTGGGGAGTTTCCCAGCCGTAGTATTCGCCGCCGTCCCCGGCCAGCTCCTCGTACCTGTAAATCTGGAAATGGCCGTTGTCCAGGTGCTGATGGGCGGTGAAGCGGTCGCCGCACTTGAAGAAGAAATAGGTGGCATCCTCCTCCCAGCTCGAGCGGGCGTAGACGAAACCCGGGCCGGGGCTGAAATGGGACAGCCGGAAGTTTTTCAGGTCGCCTTGGGGCACGGTGACGTCCCGCCAGAGGAAGTCCTTGTAGGCGTTGACCACCATGCAGGACTTGGGCGTGGTTTCGTTGAAGGCGTGCACCACCTGGTGTTCCGGGTCGTCGCGGAAGCGGTTGACCAGGATTCGCCGGGCCGAAAGAGTCTTGTCGCGGTCGTTGCCGGGGATTTTGCCGTCGCCGTCGCCCATCGGGACCTGCCGCCGCGAACGGAATTCGCCGATTCCCGGGTAAGCTTCGAACATCCCGGCCACGGCCCTTTGGCCCATGAACTCCGGGCTCATCGCGAAGTAATCCACCCCCTCGACCCGCCGGGCCACGTCGCAGAAAAACATCCATTCGTAGGTCCAGTAGTTCACGTAAAAGCCCTCGGCCCAGCCCCCGCCGTCTCCGGCCAGGCGGAAAGCCGGCACCACCCGCTCGCGGTAGTCCTTTTCCAGGTCGGCCAGGATTTCCCGGGCCCGCGGGTATTCGTAATAGCAGGCGTAGGCCGCCAGGCCGAATCCCCAGTGCTTGTAGCTGTACCAGGCGTTGTGGAAGGGTGAAGTTTCGGAAGTCACGTTGGCGTCCACGGTGGCGCCGAACCAGGCGTGGAATTTTTCCCGCTGTTCCTGTGACCAGAGGGGCCAGCAGAGGTCGTAGACGATCGCGCAGTTGGCCAGGTCGTCGCCGAAACGGATGTGTCCCTGCTTGACCGGGCCGTTGACGTAGCGCATGGCGACCTCGACCGCCTGCCTGCCGTAGTCCTCATCCCCGTCGATCACGTACATCAGCGACATGCCGATCATCCGCTCGTGGTCGCCCCCTTCGCGCTGAGTCACCACTTCCACCACCCGCACCCAGTCGCTCTGCCGCCGGCGGGCCAACTCCTTGAGCTGTTCGGCGGTTCCCAGGAGCCGCGGGTGCTCCAAGCTCACTGGATGCCGGGCCGCCAGGGGCGCGGCCAGACAGGCCGCCAGCACGGCCCAGGCCAGTCCGGCCGCAAAAACTTTGCGCAGCGCTTCTTTCATCTCGACTCCGCCTCCGCTGAATTATTGGGCCGGGACGCCGGAAACCAGCTCTGTCACGACGCCGTCCTTCGTGATCCGGCCGCCGACTGTTTCGGTGGTGAAACTGAGCCGGACATCGCCGACCGTAACCTCCACGCTTTTGTCCCCGACCTTGGCCTCAGCCTGCGGGACGGTTTCCGCAGAATTGTCCGTGGCGGTGAGTACGTGCAGGAAGTAGTCCGACCGCGAAGGCCGGGAGGGGGAGACCGTAATCCGGCATTCGGGCGCCGGGCCGCGGACCTCCTCCGGCTCGTAGTTTTCACCGCCGTAGCTGTAAAGGTCTTTGCCGGTGAGGAGGCTCACTTTCGGCGTCGAGGGCAGCAGGGTCTGCACGAACAGCCTGCCGCCGGCGTCGTTGGTGGTGACCAGCCACGGCCCCTTTCGTTCTGCCGGTTTCACCGCCTGCAGCTGCCAGGTCTTGGTGAAAGATGGATCGGTGGACTTGACCCGGTCGAAAATCACGAACGTTCCCGGCCGGAGGTAGACGATCTGGCGGGTGAAATAATCGAGCTTGTTGCGGCTGTAGGAGCGGGTGCAGTCGCCGGCCACGTAGAGGTAGCGGCCCCGGTCCTCGAAAGCCAGCATGTCGGCGATGTCGAAAACGTCGCGGTGCGCCAGCCAGTCTTTCACGTCCTGGGCCGCGCCGTTGTGATGGGGCCAGGCGTGGGTCTGGCCGCCGTCGTTGCCGATCGCTTCCTTGTAGGCGCGGAGGTTGGTCCAGGTTTCGGCGGGGTCGAGCACGAGGATCGAGCTGTGGGCGATCGTGCGCAAGAGGTAGTTGACGTCGTGCCGGCCGCCGAAATAATAGTACTGGCCGCCGTCCCCGGCCAGCTCGTCCAGCTTGCTGATCAGGAAATGGCCGTTGTCCAGGTGCTGATGGGCGGTAAAGCGGTCGCCGCA
>JAZDIG010000247.1:0-8807 GCA_043805105.1 Candidatus Glassiibacteriota bacterium
GCCGGGGCCGCCGCCGGGCTGGCCGCCGCCGAGGCCAGGGGGCAGGCCGGTCCGGCCAAGGTTTATCCCAAGAGCGGGAAATTGCTGCGGATCGGCATAATCGGCGGCCGCTTCGGGCTCAGCTTCCAATGGCACGAACACCCGAACTGCCGGGTCGCCGCGGTCTGCGACATCCTGGCCGACCGCCGGCAGGCCCTCCAGGAAACCTACCTCTGCGACAAGGCCTACACCGACTGGCGCGAGCTGGTACGCGACCCGGGCCTGGATGCGGTGGGAGTGTTCACGCCGGCGCCGCTGCACGTGGAAATGGTCGTGGGAGCGCTCGAAGCGGGCAAGCACGTGATCAGCGCGGTGCCCGCCGGAACCAATGAGCAGGAGTGCGTCCGGCTGATAGAAACGGTCCGGCGCACGGGCCGGCTCTACATGATGGCGGAAACCAGCTACTACCGCCGGGAGATAATCACGGCCCGGGAAATGGCCGCCAAGGGGGAGTTCGGGGAAATCATCTATTCGGAGAGCGAGTACCACCACGACGGCTTGTCTCCCTTGTGGTGGGAAGCCGATGGCCGGCCCACCTGGCGTCACGGCTACCCGCCGATGTGGTATCCCACCCACTGCATCGGGATGATCGTGCCGGTGACCGGCGAGCGGCTGGCCGAGGTGACGGCGGTGGGTTGGGGCGAAATGGACGACCTGCTGGCCGGTAACCCGTACAATAATCCGTTCTACAGCGAAACCGCCTTCTTCAAGACCTCGGGAGGCCACAGCGCCAGAGTGGCGGTCTACTGGAAAGTGGCCTCGGGAGGAATCGAACGGGGCCAGTTTTTCGGCACGAACATGAGTTTCTACATGCCGCTGCCCGGCGATGTACCGGCGCGAGTGGCCCGGCGGTCCGGCGGCCAAGTGGTGCAGAACCGCTATGCGGAGTCTGAAATCAATACCGAACCGATCGAGGTAGGGGACCACTACGACCTGCTGCCGGAGCCGCTGCGTCATTCATCGGGCCACGGCGGCAGCCATACGCATCTGACCCATGAGTTTGTCACGGCCTGCCTCGAGGGCCGCCGGCCCACGGTGGATGTCCACGAGGCGGTGGCGTTTACCGTGCCCGGCTTTTACGCCCACCAGAGCGCTCTGGAAGGGGGCACGCTGAAAAAAATTCCGGATTACGGGCGCGGTTGATATATTTTATGTGTTTATACATGTAATAAAACCGCAAAACCGCTCTAAAATCCTTTCCGGACAGCTTCCAGCTTGAATTTACCGGCAAGGTGGTACTTGCGGGTCTGTTAATGAGGCGGCCAGTCCTCTGCTGCGTCTTGGATTAATTAAAAAAATTCCGCGAAGCTCCGCCTCCAGGTAATCCGCCCCAGGCAAATCGCGAGGGCGGCCGGCGGTGGCCCGGTGGATTGAACTGAGAACGGTCAATATTATCCCTAGGATGCGCGCGGCTCCGCCGCGAGTCGGCTCATTACGGAAATCCCCCTGAATTCCTCTTTGCCACTATGATACACAGTTCCTGAAGGAGAATAACCTGGGGCTTGTCTGTCCGGCCCGGAAGGCGGAAATCACCGCTGAATTATCGGTTTGAGGGATAGGGTGCGGAATTAATATGTGTATATACAAACAAAATATCCCAAGAAATATAAAAACTCACTTGATACCCAGTCCGGCTAAAGGTGATATTCAGCAGAGACTCCGGTATGGATTAATGTAATTCCTATCCATCTGTCAATCTTATACTAAGGGTAAAATAGTCCTGTGTTTTTCTTTATCGGAGAGGGAGAGATTATTCATGGAGGGTACAACCTGAGCGTTCGCCCGGCAAGCCTGAAAGACAGAAAGCAGCGGTGGAAATACCATTCCAGAGGGTAGAATGCGGAATTAATATGTGTAGAAACACATAATAATTCTGCAAAGTGCGGAAAAGAAAGGAGTGGGAGACTAATTTTCTACCGGCGGAGCGAACGCCTCGAACAACTGCCCGGCCGGGCCCAACACCGCGATAATCCTGCGCTGCAGGGGCGCGGTGAGAGTCACCGACCGGTCGGCCTCGATGAAGAGATCGGCGCAGAGGCGCAGAGCGTACTCCGGCAGGTAGATTCCCGGCTCCAGGGTGAAGCCCAGGCCCGGCATCACCTCGCGATCGTCGTGGGCGAGGTAGTCGTCGAAGCGCACGCCGAAACGCAGGCCCCGGCGGTTGAGGTTGTAGCCGAAAGGACGGGGAAGGGAGTTCGGATCGCCGGAGAGAACACTGCGGCTGGCCCGGTCCACTTCCCAGCCCTGCAATGATCCGCCGCCGGCAAGGCGGGTTTCGAGCACCGCCAGGGCAGTGTCCGCTGCGGCCGCGATCCTGGCCCAGCTATTCGCCAGGCCCTCGGGCACGGCTGCGCCGGTGTAGAGAGTCCAGCCCAGCCGGGCGAACATCGCCTCGGCATTCCCCTTCTGCCGGGCCGACACTTCGAGGTAGACCAGCGTATCCCTCCCGATAGCCTGCCTGTTTTTCCGGTCCGGCTCGTAAGACTCTTTCAGCGTATTGGCGCCCAAGGCCAGGGTAACCGGGCCCGCCGGCTCGAGGCCGAGCTTTTTAAGGCTCTTCAGGACGTAGTCGGCCAGCTCGCGGTCGGTGATTTTCTTCCCGTGGGAGAGTTTCTCTTTCAGGTATTCGATGGCCAGGGGCAGCAGGGAATCGAGGCGGACCGCGGCGGACTTGTGCGTTTCCACCTCCTGCACGGTCCAGCGGGTATGGTAGAAGGAGAGCAGCGATCCGCTGGAACGGACCTTGATCCCGATCTCCTGCAACAGCTCCACCGTCCCCGCATCGATCCTGGAGATTTCCGGAACCTGCAGCCCCGGCGAATAATTTACGCCGATATCGTGAGCCACCGAAAAAATCTTCGCTTTGATCGCTTCCTTCATTTCCCGGCGGCTGCGGTAGGCGACCGGGAACAGGCTCAGGCCGTCGAATACCCGCTCATCGTCCGCGTGGTAGATCAGAAACGGCTTTTTCAGGGTGGCCATCGCCGGGTAGAAGATGAACCAGCGGTGGCGCGTCTCCCCATTCAGGCCCAGAAATTCGCTGTCGATGTCGTCGAAGCTCCCCTGGCCGGTAAAAAGCCAGCCATCGAACCGTTTTTCCAGCATGTAGTTCTGCATGCTGCGCAGTATTTCAGGCGCCAGCAGGTCCCGGCCGCTCTTCGGGTCGATTGCGGCCCGGGAGCCGACCGGCAGCAGCAGGACGAGCGCGAAAGGCAGAAACTTCCAAAGTCGGCGGTCCATGCATCCTCTCCCTGGATACGTTCGATAGGTTCACTGCAGTTCGAGGACCCCGTAAACCGTGGGTTGGCGGAACGGATGGGCCCCGCACCAGTCCCACAGATGTTCCCCGGGTCCTTCGGCATCTCCGGCTGCAAAATTTATACCGATAGCGTTCCCCGGCCCGGGAATCTTGCCGATTTCCGACCAGGGAACCGCCAGCTCCACGCTGAAACCGGTGTCTGTGTCGGTCGAATCGTTCAGCGTTCCCTGGTAGCTCACCGCGAACCGCGCCGCGCTGTTCCAGGTGGGGTCGCTCCTGCCTTCCAGCGTGCCCCGGTCGTCCTTGACCTGGCCGAGGAGGTTGACGTGGTAGACGATGTCGTCTTCGAGCCACTGGTCGGTGGCGTCCCGGCGCGGGTCGATCAACACCTCGATCATATCGTCCTTGTAAAGCTCCTTGTGGTCGCGCTGGGTCTGGCGGGCCACCAGGTACTTGTCCTGCACGTTGTAGGCGACATAGAGGTAGCGGTCGTCCCAGAGAGTGTAAATTTTGACCGGATTGGGGTCGGCAATCTCTGCCGGATCGTCCAGCCGCAGGGTGTCGGCCAGGCGCCAGGCCGTTTCGATGATGCCGTCCACCTCGATCAGGCCGTACAGCCGGCGGCAGACCAGGCTCTTGCGGCCGGATTCGGCTCCGGCGCCCGGCATCCCGGCACTGACTGCCGCGGTACCGGCCGGCTTTTCTGCCGGCCGGCCGCAGCCGGAGGCGGCGAACAGGGCCCAGAGTAGCAAAACCGACGAAAACAGTACGGACTGCAGAACGATTTTCCGGCGCATGGGAAACCCTCCGGGAAAGGATTGGTTCGAAACTGACTGGCAGGGATTTCAGTGGGAGCCGGCCTCATTCGATTCGTAAGCCCGGCGGATTTTTTCGAGCGTGATGTTGGGGTCCTCGACCAGTACGCGCGACCCCTGGCTGATCATCTCCAGCAGGCCAATCTCGTTGCGGTGGCGCGGCACCAGGTGGCAGTGGAGGTGTTCGATACTGGCCCCGCTGAACGAGCCGACGTTGTAGCCGACATTGAATCCCCGCGCGCCGTAAACTTTCTCGAGCACCGTCATCAGCCTGGTCTGCAGGCGGTGCATTTCCAGCACCTCTTCCTCTGTCAGCTGGCGGGTGTCGGTGATGTGCCGCAGGGGAAAGATCAGCAGGTGGCCGGGATTGTAAGGGTAAAGGTTGAGCGAGATCAACAGCCGGTCGGTCCTGGCGATCTCCAGGCGCACCACCTGTTGATCACGGTCGCGGATACTGCAGAGAATACAGGGGACGTCCGGCTTGCCTCCCCGGACGTAGTCGAGCTTGCCGGGGATCACCAGATGCCTGTCGATTTTCATTGGCCGGCCCTTCCGTAATTCGCCTTTCGCTCGCTTGGGTCTCAGCGAAAATTACACCCGCCCCGGGCCAAATGCAATAGGCGATGCTCTCGGCCCCGAGAGCCGAAAAAGATTGACAGAGTGCGGCCTTTGCTTATTTTTATTGCTTCTCGTGAATAAATATGCAAACTGTTATCGATCTTAGGCTATGGACAAAAAGGAAAGAAGGTCGCTGATACTGCATATCGTATCCGGCGATGCGGTACGCAGCCAGCAGGACCTGATCGGGCGGTTGCGGGAGCGGGGCGTGGACACTACCCAGGCCACGATTTCACGGGACATCCGGGAACTGGGCCTGGTCAAAGGAACCGATGACCGGGGCGGCTACCGCTACCGACTGGCCGACCTGCCCGCTCACCACGCCTCCGAGCTGAACGGCCACGTGGTTCAGGGGATCAACCAGAGCGGAAATCTGCTGGTGGTGCGCACCCGGCCGGGTTTCGCCCAGTCGGTGGCGTCCAGTATCGACCAGCTCTCCTGGGGTGAAATAATCGGCACGGTGGGCGGAGACGATACCGTGCTGATCGTACTGAAAGAGCCGGGGGCGGCCGATGGGACGCGCAAACGGCTGGAGTCGTTCTTCAAGGCCGGCTGAAGCTGAATCGGGCTTGAACGGAATGGAGATAAGGATGATAAAGGTCGGAATATACGGAGCCAGCGGGTACACCGGGTTCGAGTTGACCGGCATTCTGCTGGGCCACCCGGAAGTGGAGCTGGTCTTCGCCACCAGCGCAAGCTACGCCGGCAAGAAGATGAGCGAGGTGTTTCCCTGCCTGCTGGACCTCGAACTGATCCCGCCCGCGAAAGCCGAACCCGGCAAGGTGGAGGCGGTCTTCTGCTGCCTGCCGCACACCGCCTCCATGGAAACTATCCGGAAGATTTACCGTCCGGGGCTGAGGGTGATCGACCTGAGCGCGGACTTCCGCTTCAGCGACCCGGAAGCCTTCAGGAAATGGTATGGGGTCGAGCACGTGGCGCCCGAGCTGATCAAGAAGGCCGCCTACGGGCTGCCGGAGCTTTTCCGCCGGGAGATCGCTCTCAGCGAAATAGTCGGCAACCCCGGCTGTTACCCGACCGGCGCGATCCTGGCCGTGGCTCCCCTGGCTGCGGAAAAGCTGCTGGAGAAAAACGCGGAGATAATAATCGACGCCAAAAGCGGTGTCTCGGGCGCCGGCCGCAAGCTCGACCTGGCCACGCATTTCGTCGAGGTCAACGAGAATATCGTACCCTACAAGCTCGGCAGAACGCACCGCCACGTGGGCGAGATCGAGGCGGTGCTTTCACGACTGGCCGGCCGGGAGCTGAAAGTGGCCTTTACCCCGCAGCTCGTGCCGATTTCACGCGGCATCCTGTCCACAGTTTACGTGCGGACCGGGACGCGGGAGTTCGCCGAGATCGTCAAGCTGTACCGGCAGTTTTACCGCGATGAGCCGTTCGTCACGGTACTGGAGGACGGCCAGCCGGCCCAGCTCGGTTACGTGCGCTACAACAACCGCTGCGTGATCGGCCTGCACCAGGTGGAGGGCACCGCCCTGGTGATGGTAAGTTCGGCCATCGACAACCTGGTTAAAGGCGCGGCCGGTCAGGCTGTGCACAACTTCAACATCATGTTCGGGATCAGCGAGACAACGGGCCTGACGGCTGCCAGCGGGAGGATCTGAAAATGGGTGCTTCCGGGATAATGGTGATCAAGGTAGGCGGCGGCGAGGTGGACAGCAGCCAGTTCCTCGATGAACTGGCCGGGATCGTGGCCGGGATCAAGCTCAGAACGGCGATCGTGCACGGCGGCGGCAAGGATATCGACCGCCTGCTGGAGGCCCTGGGCGTGGAATCCAGGTTCCATCAGGGCCTGCGGATAACCGGCGATACGGCGATCGAGGCAGTGGAGATGGCCCTTTCCGGGCTGGTGAACAAGCGGATCGTGGGCCGGCTGGTGGCCCGGGGCGTGAAAGCGATCGGGATTTCGGGCCGCGACCTGGGCCTGGTGCGCACGGTCAAGCTGCAGGCGGAAGTGGACCTGGGACACGTGGGCGAGGCCAACGCCATAGATTACAGCGTGCTGCAGAAAATGATGAACTACGGCTGGCTGCCGGTGGTATCGCCGGTGAGCCAGGACGAAAAGGGCCTGGTGCTCAATATCAACGCCGACCACGTGGCCCGCGCCGTGGCCAGCGGACTTAAGGCCGACGAACTCGTTTTCGTCAGCGACGTGCCCTGTATCTACGATGAGGTCTACGAACTGTCTACGCTCAAGGCCGTCCAGGCCGAGGACCTGATTACCAGCGGCGTGATCGAAGGGGGAATGATTCCCAAGGTCAGGTCGGGGATCCGCGCGCTGCAAGAAGGCGTGGGCAGCGTGGTGATCTGCGACATCCAGGGACTGGCCCGGCGGCTGGCCGGCGAAAGAGCGGGAACCGTCATTACCAAATGAATGCGTTATAGCCTTAATTCACAGCGGAGCGATCATGAAGAAGAACGTCAGGAAAGTGGTATTGGCCTATTCGGGAGGGCTGGACACATCGGTAATCATCCCCTGGCTCAGGGAGAACTACGCCGGCTGTGAGGTGATCGCTTTCAGCGCCGACATCGGCCAGCGCGAAGACCTCAGCGGCTTGGAGCAGAAGGCGATCAACAGCGGGGCCAGCAAGTGCTTCATCCGGGACCTGCGCGAGGAGTTCGTCCGTGAGTACATCTGGCCCACCCTGCGGGCGGGGGCGATTTACGAGCGGCGGTATCTGCTGGGCACCTCGATGGCTCGCCCGCTGATCGCCAAGCACATGGTGGCGGTAGCCGAGGCGGAGGGAGCGGACGCGGTGAGCCACGGCGCCACCGGCAAGGGCAACGACCAGGTGCGGTTCGAGCTCACCACCAAGGCCCTCAATCCCCGGCTTAAAATCATCGCTCCCTGGCGCGAATGGCACATCCGCAGCCGTGAGGACGCAATAGACTACGCGGCCGCGCACAACGTGCCGGTGCAGGCCACCAAGGCCAAGATCTACTCGCGGGACGAAAACCTCTGGCACCTGAGCCACGAGGGCGGCGAGCTGGAAGACCCGTGGAATGAACCCAGCGAGGAGATGTTTAAGCTCACGGTGTCCCCCCGGAAGGCTCCCGACAAGCCCACGGCTGTCGAACTCGAGTTCGAGCAGGGCGTCCCGGTGGCAGTCGACGGCGAAAAACTGGGACCGGTGGCGCTGGTGGAGAAGCTGAACTTGATTGGCGGGCAGAACGGTATCGGCCGGGTGGACATGGTGGAGAACCGGCTGGTGGGCATGAAGAGCCGGGGCGTGTACGAGACTCCCGGCGGCTCGATTATAGTGTTCGCCCTGCGCGAGCTCGAATCGATCTGCCTCGACCGCGAAAGCCTCCTCTGGAAGGACCAGTTGGCCCTCAAGTACGCTCACCTGGTCTACAACGGCCAGTGGTTTACCAATCTGCGGGAGCAGATGGACGCGCACGTCAACGAGGCGATGAAGTTCGTCAGCGGCACAGTCCGGCTCAAGCTGTACAAAGGCAACATCATCTGCGCCGGACGCAGGAGCCCGCATTCGCTCTACCGCCAGGAATACGCCACTTTCGGCGAAGAGGACGTTTACAACCAGCACGATGCGGAAGGCTTCATCAACATTTTCGGCCTGCCGCTCACCGTGGAAGCGCTGCTCGACCGCGAGGGCGCGCGACCCTCGGGCCGGCGCAATTTTGACAAATAATATCCGCTGGCGGAAATCATGACGGATTACAAGCACAAACTCTGGAGCGGCCGATTCTCGGGCGCCACCGACAAGCTGATGGAGCATTTCAACGCCTCGATCGGCTTCGACCGCCGGCTGTGGCGCGAGGACATCGAGGGCAGCCGGGCTTACGCCGAGGCGCTGGGCCGCTCCGGGCTGATCACGGAGGCAGAGTGCGCCTCCCTGATCGAGGGACTGGAGCAGGTGTCAGGCGAAATCGAGGGTGGGAGGTTCATCTGGAGTGAGTCGGACGAGGACATCCACATGGCGGTCGAACGCCGGCTCACCGAAATCATCGGCCCGGTGGGCGGTAAGCTCCATACCGGCCGCAGCCGGAACGACCAGGTGGCCACTGACATGCGGTTGTGGGTGAGGCGCGCCGTG
>JAZDIG010000248.1:0-6298 GCA_043805105.1 Candidatus Glassiibacteriota bacterium
TTCCTCAACCAGTCGATGCTGGGTATTTCGGTCGCCTGCACCGCCACGGTCATGGTGATGGTGATCGTGGTCTTTTTCAAGGTGCTGTCGGCAAGGCCGGTGCCCGCGTTAAACCAGGCGGGAATGGCAAAGTGATTTACTCCCTCTCGTGGTCGCCCGGTGCGATTCAGAACCGAGCGCCGGCGCCCCTGACCGGAGTCGAGCGTATTCGAAAACTATGAATCTCATATTATCTTTAAAAGGAGACTGAACAGATGGATAACGGTGACCTGAAAAAATGCCCTTATTGCGCGGAGATGATCCGGGCCGAGGCGATAAAATGCCGCTACTGCGGCAGCGAACTCGACCGCAAGGGAATCGGGATCAACCTTAGCTCGCCACGGGGCTTCTGGCACAGGGTAACCGAGGGCAAGAAGATCGCCGGGATTTGCACCGGGATCGCCGCCCAGTTCGATGCCCCGGTTCTGATCCTGCCGTTGCGGGTGTTCTTCGTGATTTCGACTTTATTCTATGGATTCGGGCCGATACTCTACATCCTGCTCTGGCTGTTGATGCCCGCTCCGGTGGACCAATTGGGAGCCGGAACGGAAAAGCCGAAAGCCCAAGACCAGGCCGTCCGTCCTCCCGAGTCGCGCTGGGGACCGACGCCTCCGGTCGTGGATCGCTATCCGGGCCATTCTACGCCGGTGACTGCCGCTGCACCCGAGGGCGCTGCGGTTAATGGCGCTAATTCGGCCGCGCAGCCCGCCGCTGCCGGAGAAGAAGAAGGTTTCGACCTGGGTGAAAAAAAGCCCGACGAGCAGGCTAAGTAGTTGGGCCGGTAATCCGGCGAGTTCATTTTACCGGATGCCGTTTGCTGAAAACGAACTTGTCGCGGCAGGCTGGGCAGATTCCGTGGGTGAGCTGAAAGGAGTCCGGAGCAAAGGAATAGAACAGATCCAGACTTCGCCAGGAGCCTGACCTGACCGGAAACTCGAAGCTTTTGCACCAGGAACACATCATGACGAAGACGCCGGACTTGGCTGTATAATCGATTGCCGCCGGCGGCGAAATTTCGGTTTCGCGCGAGTAATCTGCGAGCTGTAGCTTATCGCTTCCCCGTCCGCCTCGATCTCCATCCGCATCTCCCTTCTCAGACTGCCGCCATCGCACCGGTAATCGAAAGCGATCTTTTTCCCCGATTCCCTTACGTACGCGTGCATCGACCGGTAAATGTTTTTTGTTTCGGCTCCGCTCAGGAAGTCCTTTAGGGGCCGGCCAATCACTTCCCGGGCCAGCAGGTCGCTGCCGCCGTTGGCTGCGGCGAATTCATCCCAGGGGCCGCCGATCCATGAGATCCGGTCCCGGCTGTCGATTGTATAGAAAAAAGTTGGATAGTTCGTCTCGCTCAAACTTACCCACCAGTGAATAATGCGACGAAAGTCGACCGGTTTTTAAGGCCGGCAATCCATTCAATCCGGCTTTACGATGTAAAAAACTTCGTCGCGCCCGACTGTCTCGCCTGTCGCGGTGTCGGTCACGTTTAGTTGAAGACTGTACTTGCCGGGGGGCGACTCGGATATGTCAATCGAAATATATTCCTGCTGGACTATTTTTTCAGGGTCTTCCTGTTCGTGAGCGAACGTCATGGTAATACTGTTGTCCTGTTCTTTTTGCCCCAGCAGCCTGCCGAACGGAGAAATTATCTTCGAAATCAGGCTTTTGTCCAGAAGGTCGGCGTTGATCGAGAAGTCGATATTGTAGTTCTTCCGGCCCAGGCTGTCAGCGTTCAGATAGTAAATCTCGCAATAGACGAAAACTTTTTGGTCCCTGCGGAAAGTGCGGGAAGGAAGGGTCATTATGTCAAGCTCGCCGCGGGTGAACTTGCCCGGTTTCTGTCCAGCCGGCAGCTTATTCACGTCCGTCGCCAGCAGAATCTGGCTGACGTTGAATTTATCGAGTTCATAGCGCGTAACTTGGATCGAGTCCCGGTACAGGCCTATGTAATCCGAATTGAGGTCCTTGACTCTTACAACCAGGTGATATGGCCCAGGCGGCAGGTCCACCGCCTGGCGATCTATGACCAGAGAGCCTTTGCCGACCTCGTCGGGTGCCGGATTCAGCTGGTACATGCGCTTGTCCTCCACGCCGGCGGCCTCTTTCCAGTCCCGGTCGTAAAGGTGCAGAGCACATTCGTAGTTTACGGTGGAAAGGGAGTCCTCGCTGGTTTTGAGGTTACGCACTGGAAGGCCGTAATACAGGTAAAACCGGCTGTTGGGATCCCTGGAAAGGAAATCCGCTGTGTAATAATAGTAGTCCAGGGGCTTGGTCCCCTGGTACGGATTATAAGTCTCGGTGGTTCTTCCCAGAGTCATGGCCGGCTCAATAATATCCCATTCCATTTGTAACATTAATTGTCTATCTGAGCTTGAGCTTATGCAGGCCATTCCGTAAAATGGATCGAAATCATCCCTCGTGCAGTAGATTTCCAGTGGATTGACCGGCTTGCCATAAGCATCTGTTGGCTCGCCTGGACCATGATAAGGCCTGTATGCCCCTATCAGATTCCCAATCATTCCAAAACTGGAACTCCTTCTAGCAAAATGAAATATAAAATTGTGAGAGTATTTGTAGTAAAGCCAGCTCTCATTTTCGACATATTGATTCTCGCCTATCGTGCGTGCGCTAACTAAGGTGCCCGATTCATGTACCTTTTTATCCGGCTCGCCGTGCTTAATGTAGATGCTTCCGCGGTCGTCATAGCCGTTTCCACTCTTCGAAAATAAATAAGTTTTGGCATATATGAGTCTTCGGTAATGCTCCGCCAGCCGGCCATTGTAGCTCAAACCGGTCGGCAGGTCGCGGGAGCGCCAGAGTCTCCGGAAAAAATCCCGTCTTTCTGCGAAGGTCGTGGCCCTGGAATAAGCGATCCGGTCGGCCACGAATAATATGTCCAGCGCATCCCGTAGAATCTCCCCGGCCGTCACCGCATCCAGTCTGTCCAGACACCTGTCGTAAAGGCTGCAGGCCAGGCTTTCGTGGCCCAGCACAAAATGAGAGCGCGCCATTAACAGCATTTCAAGAGGAGTCAGACTATCCGGAGTCACTTTATTAAGGCAGTTCAGGATTCGGTCGGCGTGTTCGGGCAGATAGAGATCCAGATAATCGAGGTTAAGGCTGTAGAGATCCTGATTTCGGCCTGGATAAGCTTCGAGAATCTGCTGATACAGTTCGATAGCCTTGGGTGTCTGTCCTGTCCGCAAATATAGCTGCCCCAGCTCCCGGCCGGCACTGTGAGCGGAAACATCGACTGCAATGATATTTCTCAGGAGGTTTGCGGCCGGCTCGAGGTCCTCGGCCTGTTTCGATTTGAATAATTCCCCGGCGGCTGTCCAATTGGCATCGCAGTAAGATGTCTGGTGGACAGGATAGTCCGCCCATTCCCCTAATGACAGATAGAAGCCGGCCTTGGCTGAAGCTTTGAAATAATTAGTGGCTTTTATGGCGGCCTGTCTTCTATTGAGCGTGATATTGGTGAGGGTCGCCAGGCCAAGGTAAAAATTGGCTTCCCCCTTGTACAAAGGGGAGTTCTCGAGCTTACGGAGGATTTTTTCCGCCTCGAAAAATTTCTTATCAATTATGAGCTGACTGGCCTGCCGGACAAGAGACGAAGTATTATTTTCGACTTCGCGGGCTGGATTTTTAACTGAAGTATCAGCCTGTACCGCAAAAGCTTGAACGGAGAGAAATAGTAGTGTGAATACGCCCCGGCTGATATCCATTGCGGTCACTCCCATCACTTTCAGTCAATGGCATCTTCCGCAAACAAAAGCCTACGGCTTTATCGATATGTGATTCGGATAAGAGATCGGAGATTTATTAGAACAGCCCCTGGCCTGGGCCAGCAGATCGGACCGCGAAACCGCGGCTCTCCCGGTCCTGCGGTAATCTGCCGGCGTTTGCCGGGCTTTTATCAGCGGAAGGAATTGCGGATAATTATGAGCTGTGTCGACAACGGTCTGCTTGACAGATCAATTTTCGCTGCAATCAATTCATATTATAGTACACTGCCTGCCTGTGCAATGTTTCATTGAAAAAACTTAATCCTGACCTTTCCGGCACGGCAGATAACGCTGAACAGAAATAGGTTTTGCCACTCTCTTAGTTTTCAGCCCTCAGCTCGACAGTCGTTCCCTTTTGCGCAGCTTCGAGTATGGCCAGGATCACTTCCACGTCGTGGGCCGCGGATTCGGTGGTCATCGAGGGCGGGCTGCAGGTGGTCACCGCGCGGTGAAATTCCACTAACTGCTGGTAGTAGCCATCCTCCTTGTCGAATTCGATCCTTTCTTCTTTACCAGCCTGGTCAATCCGGATTATTTCCTTTTCGCTCACTGCCAGCGAACCCTCATCACCGAAAATCCTCAGCGGCTCCGGCCCTGACAGCCTGGTGCGCCAACTCATATTCAGGCTCGACAGCACGCCGTTTTTGTGCCTCAGCAGGGCGAACGCGGTGTCCACCCTGCCCAGGCCCGGCTCGATCGACAGCGTTTCGGCCCGCACCCGGCTGATCCGGCCGGCGATCATCTGCAGCACGTGGACGAAATGCACGCCGCCGTCCAGCACGTAGCCGCCGGGGTAGACATGCCGGGTGCGCCAGACCGTCTGAGCGTACTTGTCCGAAAGGGCGAGGAAGTTCAGCACGTTCCACTGGATCGCCCGCACCCTGCCTACTGCTCCGCTTCGGGCCAGCTCGGCGGCCTTGACAAACTGCGGGGTGAAATGGCAATCCTCGGCCACCATGTAGGTAATCCCGAACCGCGAGGCGAGCTCCACCGCCTGATGGGTTTCCTCCAGGCTCTGGCCCACCGGTTTTTCGCAGAGGACGTGTTTGCCGGCCCGGGCCGCGGCCAGGCTGGCCGGGAAATTGAGCTCGATCGGCAGGCAGACCAGCACCGCCTCCACCGGCGCCTCGGCCAAGAACGCCCGCCAGTCCTGCCAGAGCCTGTCTGTGCCGATCCCCAGCCGGTCGGCCACGGCCTGGGCCTTGGCCGGGGTGCGGTTACACAGAGCGGTTATTTCGTAGCGGTCGCCGAGCCGCAACAGGGCCGGCACATGCGCTTCGTTGACAATTATGCCGGTTCCGATAACTCCGAGCCTGATTTTTTTCATTTTCACTCCATAGTCTATCGAATGTTTCGTCTCCGCCGGCTGAACCGGCCGGCTGAATTATACCTTTCACGTGGGGCCGGATCAAGAGTTTGCACCCGCGGGAGGGGATCTGGCGGCGAAGGGATTTCTTGACTAAGTCGAGCAAAAATCATATTTTATTCCACTCTGTCAACAGGCTCATCCGCCACCATAGCTCAGCCGGTAGAGCAACGCACTCGTAATGCGTAGGTCCCCGGTTCGATTCCGGGTGGTGGCTCCAGGTAAAAGGCTGCAAATCCTTGTCTTACAGGGATTGCGGCCTTTGCTATTTTTGGGGGATAATTCCTCGTTGTCCCCTGTTGTCCCCCGTTATCCCTCGAATACAAGGGATAAATAAGGGATGGAACTTAAATCCCTACCGGTCGGCCTCGGAAAATACGGCAGCGGAGGCGGGCGATAAGTCGGCTGAAATCGTGTACATGTTATCCATTCCCAACCAAAATTCAGGTCTCGTCGCCCCGGCTATAATTTCTCTTAGAGCTTTTAAATATCAAAGAAAGCATTGAGGAAAACTGGAAGGCTTGAACTCGCGCATTATCAGTGATAATATTTAAATGATCTTCCAGAGGCTGAATATCGGTGTTCTAACTGCGGAGCTGAAAAATGGTGAAATGGAGTCCGAAATACGCCGTGGGAATACCCGTAGTCGATGATCAACACAAAGAGTTGTTTAAACTGGTGGAGGAGTTAGCGGACGCTATCAAGACAGGGGAAGAATTGGATTGCGGATATTTGATGGCCCGGCTCGAAGTATATTCATTGTACCATTTCACGTCCGAGGAACAGTTAATGCAAAAATATGGTTACCCTGATATTGCTGAGCAGCTTCATGAACACAAAAAATTCAGGTTGAAGATCCTGTCCCTTAAAGAACAATGCCGTCAGTCCGGCAAGCTGGAAGCGCGCAAGGAACTTTTAAAGTATCTCGGCAATTGGCTGAAAATACACATTATGCGTATGGACTTGAAGTACGTCCCGTACTTTAATGAAAGAATCGAGAAGCATCTGACCTGATAACCGCTCCCTATATGCTCTCACTTGCGAAAGCAATTCTCGAGTAAGAGGCTTACCGCAGCGTTTAGTTAATTAGATTTCCTTCCCGCTGGCTTTT
>JAZDIG010000249.1:0-3626 GCA_043805105.1 Candidatus Glassiibacteriota bacterium
CGGATGACGGAGTTCAATAATCCCCACCCGACCTGAACTTGGCCGGATCGAAAAGACGGGTGCCGGGCTTGAGCGGCCTGGGCACGAGCGCTTTCTTGGTCTGTGGATCGATCGAGAGGATGCGGGCGATGGTCAGCCCCCACATGTTCTCCCTGATTTTTTCCGGCACCTGGTTGGCATCGAGGAACTTCTGGAAGCGGTCGATGTTGCCCACCAGACCCTCGGGACCCTCGTCCGTGCCGAAAACGATGTGTTCGAAGGCATCGGGCCCGCCCTTGAGGGTGTGCTGGGTGGTTTCGCCTTCCTCGCTGCTCCACCAGAGAATGCTCTTGAAACGGGCCAGATCGTTCAACTTGATCAGCTTGTGCAGGGTGGAGCCGGTGATGTCGAAGAAGACGTTGGGGCTCCAGCGGCAGACCTCCGCCGCCTCATCGTACCACGGGTTGCCGAAATGAGCCCCCTGGATGATCGCGCATGGGCACATGCGGGCGATCAGGTCGAGGTAGCCGGGCCGCATCCTCATCGAAGAGCCCAGGTTCGGCCTCTCCGTGATCGAGCGGCTGGAAATACCGGAATGGAACAGCATCACCATTCCCAGAT
This sequence comes from Candidatus Glassiibacteriota bacterium, assembly GCA_043805105.1. GTDB lineage: Bacteria > Gemmatimonadota > Glassbacteria > GWA2-58-10 > GWA2-58-10 > JAZDIG01. Next base: position 601 of record JAZDIG010000249.1, read on the forward strand.
ACTCGCACATGCGGTACAGCTGGTGGTATTTGGGGTCGTCCCAGTTCTTTTCCGGGCTGTGGAACTTGATGCCGTAAAAGCCGGCTTCGTAAAACTTTTCGATCTCGCGGATCGCGTTGGGGTCGTCCGGACGCACTCGGCCGTAAGGAATGAACACGTCCGGGTACTGTTTGGCGGCCTTGCTGATAAGATCGAAGTCCTGCATGAAGGTGAGCACGCAAACCATGGCGTTGTGCTGACGGTAAACCTTCACCATATCATCGACCCACTGCTGGTCGCTTCCGGAGTGGCTGTGGCTGTCGATAATCAACCTGGGCGCGGCGGCGGCAATCGACGCACAGAGCAGCATCAACGAGAAGGCCGACAACAGACTGCGCAGTCGAGACATCCTACCTCCCGGAACGTGTTTGAGAAAAATTGCGATAAGAGTCTGAAGCCTATGCTAAATGCCGGAGAAAAAACTTTCAAGCTTTTTACGCAAGGCATCCGCCGGCGTGCTGACAAAGAAGTCGGTGAAAAAGACGCCACCCCCGGCGATCGCATCGACGTGCGGAGTGGGGCTCTCCCCGCCGCAGCAGGACGGATCACCCGGGCCGAGGTTGTCGGCGATGGCGGGCGCGCGGTTGGGCGGGCGGGAAACGCCTTTGCGTTTCCCGCTGCAGGCCGCGCCCGCGGCCTGTACAGCGCTTGCCGCGCTGCCGCCCAACCGCCCGGAGAAGCCCCGGCGACTGTGATTATCTCTGCCGGCGTTCACCCCCGCCAATGTCTCACCCCCCCGGGCGGCTATCGGCCGCCCACTCGAAAAAGACGAGTCGCATGAGCTGTCAGCGCCGCCTGGCCAGCTTGGACAGAAGCCTCAGGATCTCCAGGTAGAGCCACACCAGGGTCACCATCAGTCCGAAAGACGCGTACCATTCCATGTACCGGGGCGCTCCCTGGGACGCGCCGTTCTCGATGAAATCGAAGTCCAGTACGAGGTTCAGCGCGGCGATGATGACGACGAACAGGCTGAACGCGATGCCCAGAATTCCCGCTTCGTGAATAAACGGGATGGAGATTCCGAACAAATGCAAAACCATGGTGGCCATGTACAAAAGAGCAATGCCGCCGGTGGCGGCGAATACTCCGAGCTTGAAGTTCTCCGTGGCCTTGATCAGTCCGGAGCGGTAGGCGGCAAGCAGGCCGAAAAGAGTGCCGAAAGTAAGTAATACGGCGTTCATGACTATGCCGCTGTACTGCATTTCATAATGAGCGGAAATCCCGCCGAGGAAAAGTCCTTCCAGCGCGGCATAGATCGGTGCGGTGACCGGTGACCAGGCTTTTTTAAATACTGTAATCAGGGCCACGATAAATCCACCGATAGCTCCCATCAGTATCAGCAGGGCTCCGGATGACGGACCCTCGGTCTGGTAGACCTTATCCCAGGTGAAGACAGCGCAGGCAGCCAGAATGACCAGCAGCAGGGCAGTCTTATTGACCGTACCCTGGATAGTCATTGCCTCCTCTGTTCCGGCCAGTCCGGCGAAGGTTTTTGCATTGAGCGCGGGGTTGGCTGTTCTCATTTCCTCTGCTCCGTGATGAGGTTAAAATAACACGCCAGGCGACTTATCAAAAATTTAATTGAGAAGATTTCCTCGGAGTTTTGCTCCGGGATAAACCGCCCCCGGGCCAGACGTAGGGGCGGGTTTCAAACCCGCCCCTAGTTTTTCTTATGATAACTCGCGACTTGCCGCGAGGTAGTTCATTGAGAGTGCTCGGACGCTCGGAAAGCTGTCGGCGGCCGATCCTCTTTCTCCGGGCCGGGGCTACCTCCTGGTTTCCATGTCCTCTTTCCACTGGCGGCAGAGGCCGGTGAGCCGGTCCGCCACTCCGGCGTGGCGCTGGGCCAGGTTTTCGCTTTCATCCGGGTCATCCCGCAGATTGGCCAGGAACACGGTCGGCAGGACCGGCTCGTCCTCGAAGCTCTCCTTGCCCTGCAGGATCAGCTTCCAGTCGCCTTCATGAACGGCGAGTTGGTCGCCGTACTGCCAGAAAATCCTCTCGTGCGGCGATTTCACTTCGCCCCGCGCCATCGGCAGGATGTCCCTGCCGTCGATAATCTTTCCCGCGGGCAGTGCGGCCCCGGCAATGCCGAGAAAAGTGGGCAAGATGTCGATCGCGCAGCCCAGTTCAGTGCAGACCGCGCCTTCGGGAAGATGACCCGGCCAGGAAAGAATCGCCGGCATGCGGATCCCGCCCTCGCAGAGACCGCCCTTCCAGCCGCGGAACTCGTCGTTGCTGCCGCCGTGGTAGAATTCACCCGAATTGTCGAGCAGGCAGCGCTTTTCGATGGTGGCCCCGTTGTCGCTCTGGAAAAATATCACGGTGTCCTCCAGCAGTCCCTGTCCGGTAAGCTCGGCCATGATCTCCCCGATACTGTCGTCCACGCTGGCCACCATCGCGGCCTGGTTGCGCCGGTGCGGATCGAGATGCTTGAAGCGGTCGAAGTACTTCTGAGGGGCGTGCATCGGGTAGTGCGGGGCATTGTAGGCCACGTAGAGCAGGAACGGCCAGCGGCTGTTTTCGCGGATGAAGCGCCTGGATTCGCGGGTGATGATGTCGGTGAAGTAGGTGCCGTTCTCCCACACTTCGACGTCGTTCTTCCAGAGGTCGTGCACCGGGTAGATGCCGGCGCCCATTTCCCAGTACATGATGTGCGAGTAGTAGTCGATGCAGCCGGCCAGGAAGCCGTACCAGTCGTCGAAGCCCTGGCTGCCGGGCCGGGATTCGGCGGAGGAGCCCAGGTGCCACTTGCCGAAAAGGCCGGTGCGGTAGCGCAATTTTTTAAGCGCCCTGGCGATGGTGACCTCGTCTTCGTAGAGGCCAGGAGAGTTGCGGCCGGCCCCGAGGATCCGGCTCACCCCCGTGCGCTGCGGGTAGCGTCCGGTCAACAGCGCGGCCCGTGACGGCGAACAGACCGGGGAGGCGCTGTACCAGTTGGTGAACCGCACTCCGCGCCCGGCCAGCCGGTCGAGGTTGGGCGTGGG
>JAZDIG010000250.1:0-2614 GCA_043805105.1 Candidatus Glassiibacteriota bacterium
CACTCCGTACTGCACGGTGCTGCCCAGGTGCTGGTCGCCGGCGATATGAAAAGCGAAGCCGCACCGCATCGCAGCCACCGCCAGCCTGCGGCCGGTCTGCGGCCAGCCGTCGGAGTCGTGGTCCTGGACCAGCACGTCCCCCTTCGCGTGTTCACCGCGCGGCAGGATGGCTAGGGTCGGCACGACCTCATCGGCCCGGGCCGGCGGCGGCAGGGTGCAGACATTGGCGAAAAGAGTCTGGGAGATTACCGCTTTCATCCACACGCCGCCCTGCCAGTCGGCGGCCCAGCGCCGGAGGAAATCGAGCTGACGGTCGCCCAGGAGAACCGCGCCCGGCACGTCGCCGTCCCGGGCGGCATCGTAATCCGGATTATGCGACCAGCCGTTGACTATGTCGCCTTTCGGGACAGCGGTGGTGGGAGAAGACTTCCACTTGCGGTCCTCGATTACCGCAAAGCTCACGCCGCCCCAGGCCAGCGAGGTATAGTAAACGTCGATCCCCTGTTCCACCGGCGTCGGGTCGAATGGATCGGGTAGATGAGAGGTCTGGGTGCGCTGCACCATGTCGACCCACTCCGGCGGCATGCAGTAGCCGCCCCGGTCCTGGCCGGCGGCGTATCCGGCGGAGAGGTCTACCGGCCGGCCCCCCGCTCCCCAGATGTTGCCCTGGAACATGTCGTGGTCATCCGGGAGTGCCACGCTGGGCACTTCGCGCAACAGTTCCCGGTATTCCCAGCCGAACATGTACCAGCGCCGCAGATAGTCGAGCGTGGCGAGGTTCACGTCGCGCACCCGGAGCGTGGGATAGCCGCCGGTGGCTTCGTAGATCTGGTCGCCGGTGAAGACCAGCAGGTCCGGCTGGTGGAAGCGGACGTGCCGGACTACGTCCGCGTGGGGGAAGCCGAAATCGTTGTTGCCGGTGAAAACCGCCACCACGATTTCGCTTTTTTCCACCGGATTATGCCTCACCGTGCCCTCGTAGTAACACGTGTCGGTCCCAAGATCGCCATCACTGTCGAAATACGCCACCCGATAAGCCGTTTCACGGCGGTCGTCCCAGCCGGAAATCCGGAAAGTGGCGGTGCGGGCCAGCGGGTCGATCACCTCTTCGCCGACAGTCCTCCAGCCGTCCTGCGCCTCTTCCCTGGTCTGCAGGTACACCACCCGGCTGCCGTTACCCACCGGCGCGAGCTGGGCGGTAAGCTTCAGGGTGCGGCCGCTCAGCGTGTAGCAGGTGAAGAGGATGGGGCCGAAAGCCCGGTCCGGATGGAGGACGACCTTGTCTCCGGAAAGCTTCCAATCCCTGAACCAGAAACAGGCGTTGCCGCCGGAATTCTGGTTGCCCAGATAGGGGGGATTCATTCCGCCGAGGTGCGGCTTGGCAGTCCAGTCCGCCTGATAGGGCGGGGCCGAGCTGGCGACCAGGGCCACGCCGCCGGCCAGCCAGCCGGGATGGATGTCGATCCGAAATGTAAATGAGGCCTGCGAGCCGGCTTCGTCGAACACGGTAAAGGCGAGCCTTCCTCTGCCGCCCGATGGGGTCCATTCGAGCCTGAGGCGCATTTCTTTCAACGGCCAGCCGTCTAACGGCACGCCTGAGGCCGGGTTGCCGATAAACATTCGGCCCTCTGTGGTGACACCCGCGGGCAGGCCGAATCCACGGATGGCGGTGTCGCGGTAGTCATTGAACTCCCCGCGCAAACCTACCTTGAATCCCACCCAGCCCTCGGACAGCGGCGCTCCGCCGGAATCGAGCGGCCCGCTGGTCACTTCCATGACGAATCCCTCTTCCTCATCCGTCAGCTCGGCGGTGAGCAGATAAACATTGCGGTCGGCCCCACTGCGCCAGCATTCGGCCCGGCCGCCCTGAAGGCGCCAGTCCGGCAGGGGATTCGACCAGTACTCCGGCCCGATCCAGTAACGGGTGACCTCCGGCCGCCAATCGCTCCGGAAGTCAGCTCCCGCCAATGGAGTAGAAATGCCGACGAGCAGCACCAGACAAATGACCGGATCGATGAAACGGGCTTTGGATTTCATTTTGACGTCCTTTACTGGATAGGTTCTGGCCGGGCGGCTCGAAAATTTATTATTCGAAAAGGTGGACTATGGGCCAGGGAGGCCGGCACTTGCTGTTTATATATGCGGTGTCCTCTCTGGTGCAGGCAACTAGCAGCACGCTTTCCGCATCCAGCCCGGCCAGATTCAGGTCTCCTCTCGTGCGCCACTCCTCTTCGCGGCTCCAGGCCGCGGTTTTTCCTTCGCCCTGGGTGAACGGCAGGTCAGGCCCGGCCGGCCGGGTCGAACCCTCGGTAAAGTACTTCACCGGCCGGCAGCCCAGCCTGACCAGCTCGGCGGTGCGCACAGCCACTCCGAACGGCTCGAAGCTGTAGCGGGCCAGCGACCTGCGCCACGTCATCAGCTCGATACACCGGCCGGCCGGCAGCGCGGTAAAGCCCACTGCGGGTTCGCCGCTCGGCATTTTCCAGCTCGAGGCGCGAATCAGCTTTTCAGCGGCGATCCGCGCCAGGGATTCGCCGGCGCTGCGGACATAGGTTTCCGGCCGGGCGAGCAGGTCCCGGTAAAACTCCCGCGGCCGTTCCCCGGGCCAGGGGCC
>JAZDIG010000251.1:0-3085 GCA_043805105.1 Candidatus Glassiibacteriota bacterium
GGGAGTGTGGAAGTGCGTGAGCCTGGACGGGCTCTCGAAAGACGATTTTTACAAGAAGCACCTCGAGGCCGCCCAGGCGATCTCGCGGGAACGCTTCCTGATATTTTTCAGCCCGGACTTCTCCGGGATCGACGAGCCGGGGTGGGCCGAACGCGAGGTCAGGAAGCTGGATGACGCGGTCCGCAGGGGCGCCCGGGGCCTGAAAATCTTCAAGAGCCTGGGGCTGGAGATCAAGGACAAGAGCGGCAAGCTGGTCGCCGTGGACGATCCGCGGATCGATCCGATCTGGGCCAGGTGCGGCGAGCTGGGCATCCCCGTGATGATCCACGTAACGGACCCCAAGGCCTTTTTCACGCCGCTGGACGAACACAACGAACGCTACGACGAGCTGGGGGCGCACCCGAACTGGTCGTTTTTCGGCGATAAATTCCCCCCAAAACAGGCGATTCTGGATGCGCGTAACCGCGTAATGGCCCGCCACCCGAACACGATCTTTATCGGCGCACACATGGGTAACCAGCCGGAAGAGCTCCACGTGGTGGCCAACTGGCTGGAAGTCTACCCGAACTTCTACGTTGACATCGACGCCCGGATCAGTGAGCTGGGCCGTCAGCCACGCACCGCGCGCAAGTTTTTCCTCCAGTACCAGGACCGGGTGATGTTCGGTACGGACACTCCGCCCAGCGTCGAGGCGTACCGGGTCTATTACCGCTTCCTTGAAACCGATGACGAGTACTTCGATCCCTCCGGCGGGCACCACCTGCAGGGCCGCTGGATGATCTATGGCGTCTACCTGCCGGATGAGGTGCTGGAAAAGATCTACAACAAGAACGCCCAGAAAATTTTCGCCATGTTTAAGGGCCTCAAATAGGAACGGGCGTCTACCTGCATCAGGTTCCTCTCGAGATAAATCGGAGCCGACGGCCGCTGGAAGCTTCCCCGGCGGCCGTATTCTATCCCTCTTGATTCCGCCGGGGACCCTCTATGATATTGGCCTCGCGAGTCGACCTGGCCGTCACCGTGGTTTACATGCTGCTGATGATCGCGGTGGGGGTCGTGCTGTCGCTGTTTAACCGCGATGAGGCCGATTTTTTCCGCAGCGGCAACAAGATGCCCTGGTGGCTGTCCGGATTTTCCGTGTTCATGTCGAGTTTCAGCGTCTGGACTTTCACCGGGGCGGCCGGCCTGGCCTACCGGGCGCCCGGCGCGGCTTTCGCCATGTACCTGACGACCTCTATCGGCATGGTGTTCGCGGTCTGGCCGCTGGCCGGACTCTGGCGCCGAAGCCGCTCCGAGACGATCCTTTCCTACCTTACCGAACGCTACGGCCTGTCCACCAACCAGACCTACAGCTACACCCTGCTCCTGGCTACGCTGGTGCAGGCCGGGATACAACTGCTGGCCCTGGGCAAGTTCATTTCGGTGGCGTTCGGCACCGACCTGGTCATGACGATAATAGTCTGCGGGGTGGTTATCTCGATCTACTGTCTGACAGGCGGCCTCTGGGCGGTGGCGGTCACCGACACCCTGCAGTTCATGGTGCTCTTTCCGGTGGCGCTGGTGGTGGCCGGTGTCGGCCTGTACAGAGCCGGCGGAATCGGCGCAGTCGTCTCGAAGCTGCCGGAGGGGGTCTGGCAGGTGAAGACCCTGGAGTTCGACTGGTGGTACGTGCTGGCGTTCGGAGTGATGATGGTATTCGCCATGAACAGCGGGTCCATGGCCCAGCGCTATTATTCGGTCAAGAACGAGCACGAGGCGCGCAAGGTGGCCGTGCTGGCGATGGTGCTGCTGGCCGTGGCGCCTTTCCTCTGGTTCCTGCCCCCCATCCTGGCCCGCGTGCAGGGACTGGACCTGAAGTCGATCACCCTGGGTCTGGCCGCTCCGGAGGAAGCCTCCTACGTTGGCTTTTGCCTCTACATCCTGCCCCACGGCGCGATCGGGGTCCTGCTGGCTGGGATGATGGCGGCCACCATGAGCTCGCTCAGCGCCACTTTCAACGCCTACGCCGGAGTTATCACTGGCGACGTGGTCAAGCAGGTTTTCTGGAAGGCCGCCTCGGGACGGGCGCTGCTTTTTATCGGCAGGATCGCCACACTGGTGTTCGGCGCTCTGGTGATAGCTGCGGCCATCGCCCAGTCGAACTCCGCGGGCGGAGTGTTCGGCCTGATGATGACTTTTTCCGGGGTGATGATCATGCCGTCCGGGATTCCCATAGTCTGCGGGCTGTTCTGGAAAAGTACCCCGCCCTGGGCCGCGATCGCCAGCTACGCGGTGGGAGTGGCGGTCGGCGTGCTTTTCCTGGCGCTGGACGTTGATTTGTCTTTTACCCAGCAGGTATTTATTATCGGCGGAATCAGCGCGGCGGTCTATTTCATTCCGGGATTACTGCTGGAGTCTGACAATGAATACAGCGCCAGGGTGGCCCGCTTTTTTGCCAAGATCGCCACGCCCGTCGCTCCCGGCGAAGTGGGCGATACCTCGGTGACCGATCCCGGCAGCCTGCGGATAACCGGCTGGACCACGGTGCTGATGGGAGCCGGCGCGGCCAGCCTGGCGCTATTGGACCTGCCGGCTGGACAGCGCCTGATTAATTTTGCCGTGGGCGCGGCGATCGCCCTTTTTGGAGTGGTATTGATGGCCGTTCCACGCTTCCTGTCAGCTCGAAAAACGGGTAACGTGACGCAAGAATAAAACTTCAAATCGCCGGATAGGAGGTCCCATGTCCCAGCGCTACCGGATTGTCTCGCTTCTGGCAATCGCCCTGGTCACGATTTCCTGCGGCGGACCTCAGGCGCCCGGCGTCAAGCCCTTTGACCGCGTCTCCGCTCTCAGCGCCGCCCATCCGCGCCTGCTGATCACCGGCGAGGTCCGGGACAGGCTGCGTTCCGCGGTCACCTCGACCCACAAATGGCTCTGGGACCGCTATCTCCAGGACCTGCCCGGCATGCTCGAAGCCGCCGCCCGGCCCCTGCCGGCGGAGCTCAACCGCGGCCACGGCGGGCTGGCCCCGGACCTGGCTTTCGCCTGGCTGATTACCGGTGACGGCTCCCAGCTGGAGGCCGCCCGCTCCTACCTGCTCAAGCTG
>JAZDIG010000252.1:0-3878 GCA_043805105.1 Candidatus Glassiibacteriota bacterium
TGGTCACTCTCCCGGCCGAAGACGATCTCACGGTCTGCGAAACTCCGCCGTTCGAAAGGATGGTGATCCAGACCGCGGGCTACATCGAGGCACCGTGGTTCGAGGAGGGCGGAAAGGCTTACTTCTGCGTCACCGGGCCGGATAGCTCCGCCAGTGATAAAGACATCGCCGGCAAGAGTTTCTCCCATCTGCAGGCGGTGCTGACCGTGCTGCGTGAGCTTTACCCGGGCCGGCATACGCTGCTGTTGCACCGCCGGAAAAATTTCGACAACCGGCTGTCCTATCTGGCCCGGGGAAACGTGGTCGAACAGGGATGGCCCGGCTATATGCTGAACCTGGCGGCCGAGCGCGGGCTGTTCGACGAGCCGGCCCTCAGGCTGCACGTCTGGCACCACCGGCTGGTATCGGCCTGGCGGATCCTGGTCGACCTGGACCTGCACACCGGCCAGCTGGATGAAACCGGGGCGGTGAACCGTCTGGCCGCCGGCACAGCCGTGGCGGAGAAAACCGCCTGGAGCCAGGTTTCCGCCATGGCGGCCACTCCCGGCGCCTCGGTCGCGGCCCTGGCCGGACGGATCACGATCGACTCCTGGCGCAGCCGGTATCGTAAGAAAGCCGGCCGCGCCTATTCGGACAAGAAGTTCCACGACCGCCTCCTCAGACTCAGTGTCCTGCCCCCGGCTCAAATCGGGAAAAGGCTGGCGCTCGCCAGCGACGGGAGGAAGAAATGAAAGGCCAGCTCAAGTACTTCGCTTGCGTGCCGTACCCCCGGGTGACGGCCGAAATGGAGAAGCTTGCCGCGGCTGGGCTGGGGATCGAAATCGAGGTGACTGACCCGCGCTGGATTATCAAGCTGGTCGAGCTGCCGGCGGTCAAAAAGCTCGGCCGGGCACTTGCCGAACGCGGAATCGAGGTACGCGTGCAGGGTCCGTTTTACGACCTCGCCCCAGGTAGCCTCGACCCCTATATCCGCGACCATACGCTCTCCCTGTTCCTGCGCACCGTCGAGATCGCCGGCTCGCTCGGCGCCGGCTACGTCACCCTCTACACCGGCTTCAATCCCCTGCTCCACTCGAGAGTCATCGACCAGTGGAGCGAAATCTGCCGGCCGGTGTGGAGCGAGACAGCGGAGGCGGCCGACCGTTTCAACCTGAGAGTGTTGTTCGCCAACATGTTCGAGGAAAGCCCGGAGCTGCAGCTCCGGCTGATCGAGATGGTTCCGGCGGGCGCCGGCGGAGCGTGCCTGGATGTAGCCAACGCCCTGGCCTGTTCGCGCCGGAAAATCGCCTCCTGGGTGGGAGCGCTCGCCGGCCACCTGCGGCTCGTGCACCTGAGCGACAACCGGGGGCGGGATGCCGGCCCCCGGCCCGCAGGCGGACGCAGCCTGCCTCTCAAGGAGTTCTATGATGCCTGCGTCAAAAAAAGCCTCGAACCGGACATCGTTTTTAAAATGGATGCGGACCGGGCCATCGAGTCGCTGCAGGCGGTCCGCCGGCAGGGACTGGGGCAGTACCAGATGGAATTGCTCTGACAGACGACTGCATAGGGAGCCTTTTGCCGCTATGGTTCGCAGCGGCGGAAAGCTCGACCGATAGGAGAAAAAATGACTGCAGAGGGAGCTTTTGAAATACCGGCCGAGATGATACGCGCGGCAGCCGAACGCGAGCCCGCCGACCAGGCGACTCTGGCGGCCGGGGTCAAGGCCGGGAAAATGGTCGTGCTCGCCAACAGCGCGCGCCTGGGGAAAGTGCGGCCCACGGCTGTCGGCGCGGGAACCAGAACCAAGGTCAACGCCAATTTCGGCACCAGCCGGGACGCCAGCGCAATTGACGAAGAGCGGATCAAGATGGAGGCCGCCATCCGGGCCGGCGCCGACACCGTCATGGACCTCTCCACCGGCCAGGACCTGAACCGGATGCTCGACATGGTGCTCCAGGAGTGCGAGGTGCCGGTGGGCACCGTGCCGCTCTACGCCCTGGCTGCCGGCGTGATCGAAAAGGGATGCAGCTTCGACAGCGTATCCGAGGACGACTTCATCAACTCCATCGTCAATCACTGCGAACGCGGAGTGGACTTCATCACGGTTCACTGCGGGCTGACCCGCGAGGGCGTGCGGCACATCGAGACCGAGGGCCGTGTGACCGGGATCGTCAGCCGGGGCGGCTCCTTCCTCTACCGCTGGATGCGCAGCACCGGCCTGGAGAACCCCCTCTACACCCACTACGATGAAATCCTCAAGGCCGCGCGCAAGTACAACGTGACGCTGAGCCTGGGCGACGGCTTGCGCCCCGGGTCGATCGCCGATGCCACCGACCGGGGCCAGACCAGCGAGCTGCTGGTGCTGGGCGAACTGGTGGACCGGGCGCGCAAGGCCGGGGTGCAGGCCATGGTGGAAGGCCCGGGCCACGTGCCCCTGCACCAGGTGGAGCTGAACATCCGCCTGCAGAAGGAAATCTGCAAGGACGCCCCCTTCTACGTACTCGGCCCCCTGGTGACCGACATCGCTCCCGGCTACGACCACATTACCGCCGCCATCGGCGGTGCGCTGGCCGGAATGGCCGGGGCGGATTTCCTCTGCTACGTCACCCCGGCCGAACATCTGCGGCTGCCCACGGTGGAGGACGTGCGGATGGGAGTCATCACCACCCGGATCGCGGCCCACGCTGCGGACCTGGCCAAGGGCCTGCCCGGGGCGGCCGAATGGGACCTGGAAATGAGCCGGGCGCGCAAGCGCCTGGACTGGGAACGGATGTACGAGCTAGCGATCGACCCGGAAGTCGCCAGCGCCATGCGCGGCGCGCGCAAGCCCAAAGACGAAAACCTCTGCAGCATGTGCGCCGAACTCTGCGCCCTGCGGGATTGAAGCCGCAGGTGTTACCCCGGGAAGCAGTCTTAACTGAAAGGGAACAGCCGTGCCACAGGAAGATTGGTCGCAACTGCTGCATACCGACATGGACAAGCTCTTCACTGGCCGGGAGCTGACCAAGCGGGAGACGATCAAGCTCAAGAAAGGCGAGCGGCGCAACGTCACCGTCCTGTTCCTCGACATCAAGGGTTTCACCGCGATGTCCGAAAAGCTCGACCCCGAAGAGGTGTCCCAGATCATCGACAACGTCTTCAAGGTCTTTACCGCCGAAATCGTGCGCTACGGCGGGATGATCGACAAGTATATCGGCGATGCCATCATGGCCCTCTACGGGGCGAAGAAGGCCAGCGAGGACGACCCCGAGCGGGCGATCCGCTCCGCCCTGGGCATCCTCGACCGCATGGTGCAGGTCAACCAGATCATGGCCGCCAAACAGATCACCCTGGGCTGCCGGATCGGGATCAACACCGGCCTGGTGGTGGCCGGCGAAATGAGTGACCGCGGCGAGCGGGACTTCACGGTGATGGGCGACACGGTCAACACTGCCTCCCGGCTCGAATCGTCCGCCCAGGTCAATACGATTCAGATCTCGGAAAACACCCGGGAAGCCGCCGGCGACATCTTCAATTACGAGGCCCTGGAGCCGATCCAGGTCAAGGGTAAGAGCAAGCCGCTGAAAGTATTCCGCGTCCACGGCGTGCTCAAGGAGAGGGTCGAGCGCTGGGAGCGCGAGACCCTGGCCAAAAGCAAGGCTTACGTGGGCCGCCAGGGCGAATGGAACGAACTGCAAAAGTTCGTCTCGGACTATTTCGCCGCGGGCGGAGATTCGGGCATCGCCGTGGTGGGCCTGCGCGCCGACGGCGGGATGGGTAAGAGCCGGATGGTGCACGAGTTCGTCCATCGGGGCCCCTGTCCCCGCGGGCTGGTTCTCAAAGGCAAGACCATTTCCTACGCCGATGCTCCCTACTGGCTGTTCTCCCGTGTGGTGAAAAACATGGTGGGGGTCAGCGAG
>JAZDIG010000253.1:0-43750 GCA_043805105.1 Candidatus Glassiibacteriota bacterium
TGCCGGACTGGAGTTCTATCAGCGAGATTCGGTTTTCTTCGGTCAGGTTCTCCGGCATTTTCGATACAATGTGGAACGTATGATCTCAGCCTGCAGAATGGCTGGTATTCCGGTTCTTTTTTGCGAGCCGGTGGATAATATCAAGGATTTTTCCCCTTTTAAAAGTATGCCCTCGGCCAAACTCTCCGTCGAGGAAAGATACGTGTTTCAAAGGCTGGTCGCCGAAGGAAAGTCACTGCTGGAGAGCAGCAGCCCCCAAAAGGCCATCGCGAAGTTCGAACAGACCTTGAAAAAAGATGAATCGGGAGCGGAAGTTCATTTCTTTCTGGGGAAAGCTTTACTTGAGACCGGTGACACCGTTCGTGCCGGAAGGGAATTTGTGGCGGCTCGCGAGCTCGACATCTGCCCTCTACGCGCCCAGGAACCAATTCACCGGATTTTGCAGGAAACAACCGCAAGGGAGAATGTAGACCTTCTTGCCCTCCCGGAACTTTTCAAGCTGAGGTCCGCTGGAGGCCTGATCGGCAACGAGCTTCTGCTGGATCATATCCATCCTTCACCGGAAGGCAATTTGCTGATAGCTCGTCAAATCGCCTTATGGATAGAGCGGCAGCAGTTCATAGAAGGATTCGAGACCGCCGGGAACAAGGATATCGAAAAGCTTTACACTGAGGAAATGTCCAGGCTGGATGCGGATTATTTCAGTACCGGTCTGCTGAACCTGGCCAAGGTTCTTGTCTGGTCGAAGAAAATCAGGGAAGCCTATTCCATACTCAGTGCAAACCCGGGAATCGTCGAAAGAATTGGAGAAGCCCGCTACCTGATGGGAGCCATCCAAGAGCAACTTGGCGACCGGGAAAAAGCAATCCACTATTACCGTGCGGCTCTGCAACTGATGCCCGACCATAAAAACAGTATGACTTTTCTGGCCGGGCTCTACGAAACTACGGGGAGATTTGCAGAGGCTGAATCGACTTATCAGAATGCCCTTGAAAGTTACCCCCACGATATCTATCTGCTTTGTAATTTTGCCATCATGCTGGCCCATCAGAGAAGATTCGGTGAAGCGACGCAGTATTTCAGCCGAGCTCTCTCCCGGGCTCCGCAATCGCCCACAGTCAACAATAATTTTGGCTTGCTCTATTTATTGAAAAAGGATTTTCCCGAGGCGATCGGCTTCTTCAAGAATACCCTCGCTATCGATTCCCGCAATCAAAAGGCGCATAATTTATTAGGGTTGACTTATTTATTGATCGATAAGCCGGTGGAAGCGGAAAAGCATTTGACAGAAGCAACGCGATTGAATCCGGAAGATGCTTCCTCCCGTGCCAACCTCGGTCACCTTTACCGCCAGACCGGCCGGATGAGCCAAGCCGAGGAGCAATACCGGCTGACTCTTTTCTTCGACCAATCCAAACCGGATAATTTCCTGAATCTGGCTCTCATCTACCGTGACATGGGTAACAAAGAATCAGCTGTAAAAGCCGCTCTGGCAGGCCTTGAACGTTTCCCCGAAGACCAGCAGCTGGTCAGATTGCGTTTGTCACTCGACGGTAAGTAACAGCCTGTGCTTTTGATTCCCCCGGGAAAGCCTGTGGCTAATAAGGATTGAATGCAGGACGGATCGAGCGTCACCTCGAATTTCGCCGTTCAAAAGGGGATAACTGGAAATTTTTTATTGAAATAAGGTTTTGAATCGGATAGCATTCAATAAGCATCAACGGTACGATTACAGATTATTGTATATTTTATAAACTCTCCGGATCCGGCGCCTCTTTCAGTTTTTCATATTCACTTAATCAAAACACCGCAAATGTCTCAATCGACACTGAGGATTAATTTTCGCGGCGGAACCTATGTAAGCGTAATACCAATTGCGACCTTCATCCTCCTCACCATTGTACTGGTGATAACCGGAGAAGCAGGGGTTAAAAGCATGATCATAGCCGCCATGTTCGGCATCTCTCTTGGCATGCCATTCGCAACGAACGTGGCGGATTACAATGAAAAAGTTTTTGCGTTGATGGCGAATAGTGTCGCCGGCGTCGCCGTTATCTGCTGGCTCTGGACCGGAGCGTTTTCGGGAATACTCGCGGACTCCGGTCTGGTCGAGGCGATAGTCTGGCTGGGATGGAAAGCCAACATCGGCGGGGAGCTGTTCATCCTGGCCGTTTTTATTCTATCTTCGCTGTTTGCAGTTTCTGTCGGCAGCGCTTTTGCGACAGTCGTCGGTTTTACGACAGTCATGTATCCCGCGGGCATTCTCCTTGGCGCTCCTCCCGGGCCCCTGGTGGGTGCCATCTTAAGCGGAGCTGCATTCGGTGACAATCTGGCGCCGGTTTCTGATACGACCATATTATCCGCCGCGACTCAGGAAACAGATGTCGGCGGCGTAGTACGCTCAAGATTAAAATATTCCCTGACTGCCGCAGTTATTTCTGGTTTCCTTTTCTACATTTTTGGAGGAGGCGCTTCGACAATCGATCCGCTCAAAGCCGGTCAACTGCTTTCGGAGATTGCCGATCCGGCCGGCCTGCCGATGTTCATCCCGGCCGTGATAGTATTCGTCACTGCCATACGCGGATATCATTTTCTGCTGGCAATAAATTTAGGCATCGCCTCGGCGCTGATAATCGGAAACTATACCGGCGTTTTCCCTTTCGGAAAAGTTTTTTCCTTCTCGAGTGATAATTCGTTTGGCGGGTGTGCAGTAAATGGGGTAATGGCGGTGCTTCCGATTTCGATTCTCGCTCTATTACTTGTCACCGTGAACGGATTGATGGAAGCTGGCGGCTTTTTCGACCGGTTATTAGTCACACTCGACCGGATCGCGGTCAAGTCCGTACGAAGAGCGGAAACCGCAATCGTCGTTTTAGTGTCGCTGGGGAATCTGTGCGTCCCCGGTAATACGTCTGCCATGGTAACCACCGGTCCGCTGGTCAATCAGATTAGAAAAAGACATGGAATACATCAATATAGAAGTGCGAACCTCATGGATTGTATCTCTTGTTCATTCCCCTTCCTCCTGCCTTATGCAACGGTTATTATCGTTGCAATAGCGGTGCAAAAAGAACTGCAGATCCGGTACGGGTTCATTCCCGTCTTATCCTGGTCCGATATCTGGCCGTATGTCTATTACGGGATCGTGCTTTTCCCGCTGATGATTGTATCGGTAATAACCGGTATTGGCAGAAGTAAGGGTTAGGCCGGCCTGGAACTTCGAGCCGAGATAGCTCCCGCCGTCCAATAATTGACCGATTCCGGTCAGGATACCCAGGGCCGTTCCCTCTGGATATCGCTGGAGAGGATCTCTTTTACCAGGGCGACATCGTCTCTGACCTGCCAATCGAACATTCCTACGGCGATAAAATCGGCTCCTTTTTCGAAGGCCTGGATGAAGCCTTTCTCCGGTTTATCCCTGCCCGCTCCCAGGACTTTGAAGGCAATCCAGGGTCTGGTTACCGTCTTCATGAATGCCTGTATCTCTTCGGGATCGCTTGTCTGGTATCCCACCGCGTTTACAGTATACATGTAATAATCGGGGGCCAATCCGGCTTTTTCACAGGCTTTGATCGTCTCCAGGCGATGACCGCCGACTCCTGAGAAAATGCCGGTTTTTTTCATGCCTTCCAGGACTTTGCCGACCTCTTCGATCTTGCCTGACTGCACCAGCCTGTCACTCACGCCGCCATGGAGATAGATTGCGTAAGCTCCGTTATCCCGGGCCATTTTGGCGTTTTCGACCGGGTCGCCCTGTTCGGGGGCGGACTGAGCGAACCAATGCAGCCGGCCCCCGTTCTTGAGGTAAATCTTGTAGTTTTTTACAATGTGTGAATCAGCCCTCATCAGGCTGGCGTTGATCCCGTTCTGCTCGGCGATGGCCCAGGTTTCCCGGATTTTTTCATCGGTGAAATAGTGAGTCATCAATGCGGACTGGTAGAGCAGGTCGCCGGCGTGGGCGGAGCCGCTGATCAGGTTCCCCCCGATAATGAGCCGTGATACTTCCAGCTTGCCGAACTTGCCTTTCTGCAAGCCGCTCACCGGTTCCTGAACCTTGTCATATTCCGACCTGTCGACCAATTGAGCAAACAGGGCCTGATGCTCGAAGCTCAGTCCGGCCAGCACACTGGCGGAGATGCCGATTGAACTTTTCATGAACCGACGGCGGTCAGGATTCTCGCGCATAGATTCTTAACTCCTTATAAATTTTTGCCTTTAAGTTTACTTCAGGCCTGTTCCTATCTGACAATCTTCCGGGAAAGCGTTTTTGAAAAGAATTCGTCTTCCTTCACCTGGGAAATCGATCATTACAATAACCTTTATCCGTCTTCCTGAATTGAAGTTCGGATATTATTCCTGGAACACTCCCATTTCTGTTATCTGGAAACCAGCAGCCTCAGCAGTTCCGGCAGATCGCATGTGTTAACTTTGTTGTCATAGTTGAGATCTGCAGCCCAATCCCCGGCGGCTTGCCTGGCGATGGCTTTCAACATGAGCAACAGATCATTGAGGCTGCATTTGCCATCGTTGTCCAGATCGCCTTTCATCGGTAGACCGCCCCGGCGTTCGACGAGTTCGTGGGCCAGCCGGTTGCAATAGTCTTCGATGGCTGTGTACCCGGAATCCATGACCGTGTTGTAATCACTGCTGTCCCGACTGTTCAGCCCCTTTGCCCGTTCCCAGGAATCGGGCAGGCCATCGTTGTCACCGTCAAGGGAGCGGGGGTGAGGCGCAAGCCCGCTCATGAGGTTTCCCGGATCGTGACGCCCCCACGAGCCGCCCCTCGTTCTGACCTCTTCAATGGTGCGGCGGGAAACCGTATCGCGGGGGAAGCAGCCGGCCTGATCCAGAACCAGGTCGTAGGCTTCCTGGGGCCGGTGCGTGGTTACGCAAGGAACATCGTACTCCCGTTCCGCTTTAACACCCTTGCCGGCATAATATTTCAGGCCGTAGAGACTGTCCGCTTCGGCCCAGGGGTCCTGAATCATCCCGGAATAGGTTTGAGGCGGGCCTTCAATATAATTGTCTCGAAGATAATATGATACGTCGGGCACGAAGCAGAAAGGGAAAATATTGTTATCGCTGGGACCTGCCTTGTAATAGTTGGCGATTATATTGAAGCCGAGGTTGTTCGGGACGTGTCCTTCGTGGGATAAGCCGTCCCGGAAGTCGTAAACCAGAATGTTGCGGATATCGGAGGGCCCGTGGGCGATGGCGGGACAGCGGCGCCGGTGATGGGCAAATAGGGTATGGTGCAGCGAAATCCTCCCTCCCCCCGGGCCGTTTATCATCCCAAAATTGTGCGCTACCCGCTTGGAATGTCCAGTGCTGTCCGATTCCTCGATCGCGCACCATTGAATGGTGACGTCGTGGGCATTGTAAATATCGATTGTTTCATCGTTCGCCCAGGCGGCGGAGACGTGATCGATGACGCAATTCTCGACTCTGGAAAACTGTATGGCGTCCCCGCTGGCCCCGGTGGTAGGGTCCGGCCGTACGCGCAGGAAGCGTACAACGATATCCTGGTACCTTTTCTCGCCGTACCTGGTCAAAAGCTTGCCCTGAATGGTGATTCCCGCGCCGGGAGCGGTCTGTCCCATGATCGATATCTGCCCATGCTCGATAACCACGTCTCCCCGGATTACACCGCTGGTGTCGAAAACCACTATCCTGGGTCCCTCCGCCTGGCAGGCCTCCTGGAGACTGCCCGGCCCGCTCGGCTGAAGATTGGTGACCTTTATTACGCGGCCGCCTCTGCCGCCCGCAGCAGCCGCGCCGAAACCCTCCGCTCCCGGAAAGGCGGGTAGAGCCGCAGGTGGATCGTCTGCACCGGCGACGCCGCTTCTAACCATTGAGATAAAAAAGGTAACAAGCAGTAAGAGTGCTCCGATTCTATTCACAATTCAGCCTTTCCTGGATGCAGATCTATCGATTGATTGGGTAGTAAGGGGAAATGCCGCTGGTGTATAAAGGATTCAACGACTGATTCTGATAGGTTCCCGGCCCCCGTCGGGGGGGCCGGGAACCCGATAATGATCCGCAGAGTCCGATCCCGTTAACTAAAAACCGAAGCTAAGGGTGAAAAAGTTATCTGCGGATAATCTGCCCTTGTTCCTGTAAGCATAACTGAACCGGATGTGCATATTGTCGATCTGACGCTGTATTCCGCCGCCGAAACTGAGCCCGCGCCAGGTGGGGTCATCCCCGAGATAATCGAATCCGGATTGATCCATCCCCTCGGTGTACTCGTCCTGCTGTATCTGCCAGCCCATGCGCAGGGCACCGGAAATGAACGGGGTGAAATTGTAGTTCAGCTCCGTGCCCGTCGAGTATGCGATCGGAATGTAGCTGGGCCGCCAGAATTCGCCGGAGACCAGCCAGTTGACCTTCTCGCTGGTATATAGATTGTAGGCCAGGGCGATCTTCAGCAGGGTCGGCAGGCGGTAGGTATGGGTCTGCCGGTAAGCCAGGCGGTTATTTCTTTTCGAAAACTGCTGGTTGTCCTGTGACCAGTCCCTGTATCCGGTCGGGACGTTTCCACTCCTGTCCTCAGGCCCGATCTCTTCCAGCAGGTTGGAGCCCTCCATGGTGACATTGGTGCCCAGGTTCTGGATGTTGAAGGAGAACCTGACTTCCCTGTCCACCAGCTCGGTATGATAAATCACACCTGCATCAACGGCAAAAGCGTTGCCGCTCAAATTGTTCCACATATCCTGGTGGACGTATTTCAGGTTCAGCCCGCCGATGAAACGGTCCGAAAGGTTATAGGCAAATGATCCGCCTACCTGAAAATCGTAGGCGTTATAATAATCGCCGGTTCCTTCCGGTGTCGCAATGGTGGTTATCTCGATATCCGGGACATCGAGATAACCGAAGAAGCCGCCCAGAACGACGCTGCCATCGCCGATTGGTGTGGCGAAAGCCCCGTAGCTGTAAGTCAGATCGAGAGTATAATCCACCAGGGTCAGCATGACTTCCCGGTTCTGGATAAAACCCAGTCCGGCCGGGTTCCACCAGATCGAGGAGATGTCGTCGGCCACAGCCGAATAGGCGCTGCCCATGGCGATACCGCGCGCGCCGACAGGAATCGTGAGAAACTCGGCCGCCCGTACGCCCACAAAAGAGGCGTCGCTCGGCCGGCCGGCGGTAAGATACTTGTCCAGTCCGGTATAATCCTGGCGGGCGGTTCCCTGGGCCATCACCGGCACGATGGTCCATGCCAGGAGGGTGAGAACCAGGGCCGGGACTCTTGAAAAGTTCTTTATCAACATACAATGCCTCCGTTATTCAATGTGAGAGGTACCGGTATCGGTAAAGCTCTATTGCCAGGCAATCAGTTGATGATATAGAACTTGCCGGTATGCGCCTGTCCCCCCTCACCGGTGACATGGAAGAAGTAAAGTCCGCTGGCCACAGTCTGCCCGAAGCGGTTGCGCAGGTTCCAGGGCTCCGTTCCACTGTGGTTGTCGTAACCGGTGAATTCTCTCGGCTGATTGTCCGTCAGCCTGTCCCAGTCCGTGTAGTTTCCCCAGCCCTGGCGGCTGGCGCCGATATGGTTCAGCACGTTAACCAGGTTGCCGCCGAGCGAATAGATGCGGATGGTGCAGCGGCTCGGCAGGTTGATGAATTCGATGCGCCGGTTGTTGGGCGACAGATCGAGGTAAGAGGAAGCAACATACGGATTGGGAACCACGCGGACTTTCGAAATCTGCACATCCTCTTCATTGAGCGTGGTCGGGGTGATCCTGAACTCCCAACTGTCACCGGGAAACGGAGGACCCGGTTCCTGGAAAAATACTGTCCTGTCGCTGTTCCAGGTGCCGAAAGCCATGTCGACGGTGAAAACGGCGCCGGCTGAAGGCATCCCGCTGATAACACTGTTGGTGCCGTACATGACCCAGAGGACGCCGTTGACCCAGATCCCGAACTCCTGGGTATTATCCGCCGGGAGAGTATTGACCATCTTGGCGGTGCGCTCGCTGAACGGCTTGTTTGCGAGCATGTCATTGTACAAATTGCCCGGGCCGGTCCAAGCGTTGCCGAAAGCGGCAAGCGTTACGAAGCCCCAGCCATAGCCCGCATCGGGATACTCTACGAATGGCAGCGTATAGCCCCTGGTCTGGTCGACCACGTCGAGAGTCAGGCCGGCTTTCCAGGTCAGGGTGAAGCGCCCGTCGCGGAATTGTACCGGGATCGCAGGTGGAGCGCCTCCGCCCCAGGCATCACCGGACTGATTGCTGTCCAGGACCGGATTGGCGCCGGAATAGCCGCCAGTGTCAAAAGTCTTGAAAATTTTACTTCTGAAATCGCCGTTCGACATGTAGTCGAAACTGGCGGAGAGTGCATAGGATATGCCGTCGTCATCCACCGGCCCGCTGAATACCGTCGAGAAATTGAAGGCCCCGTTGCGGGCGCGGACTATCCCTGTCGGCGATTCCTGTACCGGAGTGGAGCCTTCGGTCAGCTTGAACACGGCTTCACTCTGATTGTTGGCTGTCCCAAAGCCTCTGAGGTTGCTCGTCACGTCGACGTGCAGCGTCTTAGGCGAGGTGATTCTCTCCGGGTTCACCGGCTCGAACTCGAAGTTGGCAATCGGTTTCAGATAGATCGGCGCTTCAGCCAGGGTGCCGTTGCCGTTTCCCCGGAGCTGATACTGGGTGAGGAATACCGGATCGCTACCTGCGAAAGGATGGAAAATGGCCTCGCCGTCCAGGCCGGCGCATTTGAAATCTGAGGCATTGCTGCGGGGCACTACCGTGTAGATGCTTTCGCCCGGCCTGTTCCAAGTCTTCGCGCTTTCAGGAAGCGGAAGACTGAACGATGTTCCCGAGACCACGTCGTAGTTTTTGTCGTATGGCACCACGGCATACCAGACCTTCATACCGTTGCGCATACGGCGCAGAGGATAGTCATCGTCGAGCTTATCGACGTAGTGGAATTGGAGGTTGCGGGTGGTGCGGTTGAAATCGGCCAGCAGCTCCGAGTGAGTGTCGTTGGGCCCAACGAAGCTCCGGTACACCCGGTAACCTTCGAAATCATATTCCTTGTAGCGGCCGTCGTGATCGAGTTCGTTATCCTGCAGGAAATAGTAGTAATGATCCGGGGTATTGACGTTGATGTCACCCCAGGTGATCGAAACCTGCCTGTCTCCCGGAATAATGGTCAGGGCGGGCGGCTGGGGTGTTTCCGGCAGCATATAGCCGCCGTTGTATACGATCCTCGCTACCTCCGCGTACCGCTCCGCCGGCGCCAGGCCTTGCTGGATGACCTGGGCATCTATGTTGGCGGCATCCAGCGGCGGCGGCGTAAAGGGAATAATCGCCGGGTAGACGAAATACATGACGTAGTCGAATTCGTAGGATTCCCTGGGCGCCACGTCGTGCAGCTCGCCGTAGCATCTATCGGTGATCCACGGTCCGCCGCCGCCCCAGACCCACTGGTTGTACCTGGTGTCAGTGGGCTCCAGCTTGCCGGGCCAGGCGTTGTGATGCCTGCCGGTAAAGGGATTTATTACACCCTTCAAAAAATCTTCAGTATCCATGATGTTGCGGTACACTTTTGCCGGACTCTTCCCGCTCAGCGCCAACTGCAGCGATCCGCTGACTCCGAAACTGCCTCCCGCGGCATTGAAGTTGGTCAGCGTCATCGCTTCGCCGGTTTTGGTGTGGGTCGGCATTTTCAGCGGAGCGATACAGAAAAGGGCGTACTCCGGCGGATTCCATCTGGCCTGGGTGGGGCTCGTGTTGAACGTTACGTCAATATCCTTGGCGTAATGATATCCGAACAAATTATTCCAGGGAGAGGAACTGCCGCCCCAGGTAAAATAGCGCAACTGGTAGTAGGCCGCCGCGCCGATCCACGTCCAGCCGTCCGGCATAGCGGCTCCCATAGTCGCATAAGCCGGAGTTGCATTGTACTTGAGCAGCTCGGACATGTTGAAAGTCTCGGTTTCGACATAGACCATGTCGTTGCTTTCGCCGTAATTCAGGAAATAAAACGAGTTTTCCTGGTAGTACATTACCGGGTGGCCATAACCGTAAGTCCTTAACGCATCCCCGGTAGCGGTAAAAATAGTTTCGGCGCCGTGCCTGATGATTTCTCCCCCGGGGGAGCGTCCCTGCCGGCCGCCCACCGGCCAGTCGGTGAGGTCGTCGTCATCGAGGCTCGACCAGACCCGCCAGTGATTGATGTCAGCGGCGATCGAGCCGGTGTTCTGCCCCGAGGCGAAGATAGCGGCGATTTCATCGACCGCTTCCGGGCCGCCCAGAAAGCCGTAGCAGTTTCTGCCGTCAGGTGGCATCACCGTGTCTTCAGGCGCACCGTCGCCATTCAGGTCGCTCACCGCGCAGGGCATGAAGCCCATGGCGCCATGGCCCCAGGTGTTCCCGGAACCGGCCGGGAACATGTGCTTGGATTGCGTGGCAGTATAGTCATAATGGAAGGGGCCACAAGCGCCTGAAATGACGTGCACCTGCATGTTGTTGCCCTGACTTACCCTGGACTGCAGCTTTTCGCCGGAGGCCTGGCTGGCCAGGCCGGCGACCAGGGCTGCAAGGGCAAAGAAGATTTTATAATATCTCAGTTGCAGCATATAAATCTCCCGATTGAAGGAAATTAATCGCCGATATGAAAATATCGCTGTCTAAAAGCGAAACTCGGTGCCGAATCTTATCTGCCTGGCCATTCCCCACTGGCCCGCATCCATCGTCGCTCTCATCATCTGGTAAGCTATCTCACCCTTAGTCGCTTCCAGCCTTGTCAGGAGACCATCACCGTTGAAATCCGCGTTGAACCTGACATCCTCGATACGGTTTCTCCCCGGGATATCCCATCTCCAACCATCCACGGGTGCGTGGCCGTACTGATAGGTATCGTATCTGTAGGCTTTGGGATAACCGGTGTGGTTCTTACGGTTGGTGAGGTTGTAGATTTCTGCAAAGATACTGATACGACGTGAGCCGCCTGCGGGGAAGCTCTTGGTTAACCTGACATCGAGATTGTAGCCCCAGCGGCCACGGAACATCATGGCCCCGCCATAGGGCGCTCCGCTCTGAACGTTGAGAGCACCGTAAAGTCTGAGGTCGCTCAGAAGCAGGTTGCTGATTGAACCGGCCCTGAAATCCTCGGGGAACAGATAATTCACCCTGGTGGTGAACATGTGCGTCCGGTCTCCCTCGATCGGCCGCAGATCATCCGGATTAACCTGAGCTTCTCCGGTGGAGGGATCGTAGGCGAAGTTGTTGCTGAGGGCCTGGTTCGGTGCGCTTCCCGTTGTCCGGGAAAATTGCAAGGTGTAAATCCAGTCAAAGGAGAAGCTCTGCGAAAACCTCTTTCTCAGGGTGATGTCCATGCCTTTGATATTGCCATCGTCCCTGTTGGTATACGAGCTACCCCAGCCCCTGACTCTTCTTTCGCTGAAAAAGAGCCAGTAATCCCGGAAAGTTTCTTTACTGGCGATATTGCCTATTATATCCCGATAGTAGGCCACCATCTCCAGTACGACATTTTCGGATGCTACGTAGCTCAAGCCGGCTTCGAAGGCGTCGGTGCGGGTGAAATCCAGAAATCCCTGATTGCCACCGCTGTACATGATAGACATATTGGGGATCTGAGTGAACGTTCCGTAGGAAAAACGAAGCTGCGATCTGTCCGTGACCGGGAAGCCGACATCAAACCGCGGAGACCATTCCTTCTTTATTTGGGGGAAAGTCCCCTCTCCGCTCCGGTTCGTCTCAGAAAGACCCCAGTTCTCCCTGGGCCTGAATGAATCGAAACGCATTCCGTAATCAAAGACGAAATCTCCCAGATCGGTTCTGTTCTGGATGTAGAAAGCCATTATTCTGGGCGTGTAGTTGAACTCGTAATCGTATACCCTCGGAGCATTCCAGTTGCCGGGGTTGATCTTGAGGTTGTCGAGAGCCGAATACTGGGCTCCGAATTTCGCCCTGTTCCAGCGGTCGATCTGAAAATCGAAATCCAGCTTGAAGTTATGCTGCCTTTCGCGGCCATAACGGTACTGAAGCAGGTAAAGGTTTTCCTCGAACATCCGGAAGGGAGTTTCGAAAAACCAGCCTTGATACCAGTATGTTACCCCATCCGGATAGTACTGGCGTTTGGCATCCGTGGTCATCTGAACCCAGCGGTCGGGGTAGTTTTCCACCTCGAACTTGATGTCCTCCGGCGACCAGCTCATGATGGTCTTCCGCTCGAAATTGACCTCGAGGTTGGAGCCGTTAACGCTGGTGTTCATGAAATGGGTATAACGGAACTGAGCAGTCGCACTGCGCTGGGCGCTCTTCAGAAGGTCCCAGTCGAACCCGAAGAGAGTATTGTAGGTCTTGATCCTACGGGCCCTGGACTGAGGAATAACCGCAGATGTATCGGTCCCCCAGTTTCTATAGGGCAGTTGACTTTTGGTGACATAGCCGTTCAGGAAATAATTCCCGCTCGCCTCGCTCGGCCCATTCGGGTAAGCCCGCTGGTTTCTCGAAATGTTGTGAGTGCCGGTAAACTTCAGTCCCCTGAAAGGCGAGTAGCTTACTTTTCCCGCGCCCATGGTCCTGTCGCCCCAGTTTTCGCTGCGCCGCACCGGATTGGGCGGAGACCACAAGGAGGCGTTCTTACCGGTCTTGCTGGCATAGAACTCCCGCCCTATCCTGAACTCTTCCAGGTTGAATGCGTTTTCGGGGCTGCTTAAAACTGGATCGTTTACCACCGAGGCGTTAAGCCGGTCGACAAATGTCTGGTTTACGCCGCGGAAACCCTCGTCCGCATGGGTCGGAGAGTTATCCGCCATGCCCTGCATTTCGCCGGAAAGGTGAAAGAACAGGTTGCCAAGAACCGGAATCGGTCCTCCGATCGAGGCAATGAGCTGGTTGTAGCCGAAATCAGAGGTGCGAGGGTTCTGCTGGTCGGTGGCATACCGGATGCTGCCCCTGTACTCGGGTCCGCCCTCGCGGGTGACGATGTTGATGATACCCGACTGGGCGTTGCCGTATTCGGCCTGGAAGCCGCCGGTTATGATGTCCACTTCTTCTACTGCGAGAGTGGAGAACTCGAGCGGGTTCGTATCCTGGCCGGTGAGCGCCTCGTTTTCATTCCGGGCGCTATGCCACCAGTTCCCGCCGCTCCAGGTGCCGTCGAACGGATCGGCCGTGTAATTGCGCATCATAACTCCGTCCACCACCATCAGCTCCTCACCCAGTCTTCCGCCGCGGATGCGCAGCCCCTGGGCTTTTCCGCCGCCGCCGCCGATCTGCACACCGGCCTCGAGTATCATGAGGTCCTCAAGCTTGGTAGCCGGCGCCTCTGAGATATATTCGGAAGTCATCCTGCGCTTGGAAACAGTATTGTCCCGCGGCAGGAGCACTTCGCTTTCACCTTCTACTATGATTCCTTCCAGCTGCACCACGGTGGAGCTCAATTCGGCGTTCACCGTGGTGGTCTGGCCGGCGAGGATCAGTTGATTGGCTACGGTTGTCTTCTGGTAGCCCGTGTAGGTGAAAGTGATGTCCTTTTGCCCGGGAGGGATGTTGAGAATGAAATAGTAGCCGTCCGCATTCGTAACGTTGCCCAGGCGTGTGCCCTCGACGATTACCTGAACTCCCTGCATTGCCGTTCCGGTGTCTTTATCACGAATGACACCTTCGATCTTACCGGTGGCGAGCTGGGCGGTAAGGTCGGTTGCGATCGCCAGCAGAAGCAGTGCCACGGACATCGATATTGCCACTCCGGCTCGATAAAATACTTTTCGTTTCATAAATCCTCCGATGCAGAAAAATCTTTCGTCAGCCAAACCATAATAACAAGATTCGTATATCATAGGCGGAACTCCTGTTAAGGTGAGACTGAAGGGCGAACTCCGTGAAAATTCCTGGCAATCCCGTTATACCTTCCAGACTTGACCCCTGATTATTGAAGGAATATTTCGAGACAACTCAGTCATGAAAGTTTCAGCGTTCACAGATATTTCTCCACCAGCCGGCTTCTTATTTTTTCCAGGTAGCACGAGCTGATCGCCGGAAGGTTGGACCTTACCTCCTTCTCTCCAGATACGACTTCGGCGTAAGATTCGAGCAAACCGGACAGATTGGCGTCACTGACTTTTATATTTTTAATCCGGTCGAGATCTTTCACAGTCAGGCCGCCTGCAGCGATCAGTTCTACCGCGCCGGAAGGCTTGGCTGATCCATCCGGGTAACGCGTCATGATGACATTCATCCCGGTTACGAAATTGTTCGTCGGGACACGGGCTATCTTTTCCGCCCAATCGCCGTACTCTCGGCCTTCCAAGGCCCGAACCAGACCCTGCTGCATGGCGGGCAGGTAGTCTACCTGCATGAAACCGCCGATACACTTGATTCCACGGGCGAAAGCCAGAGCAGTAAAACTCGAAAACAGGCTGGGAATCAGCTCGCGTTTTTTCAAAGCGATTCCTATTTCCTGCGGGGTGAAGGGTATCGACATTTTCCGGCCGGGTGCAATTCCCACCAGAACCGGCTTCGAGTCGTTCTGGACCAGCAGGGCCGGGACGCGCCTTCCACGGCTGTCCACGAAACAGAAAAAAATGGAACCGCAGCCCCGGAACGCCTCGCTTCCAAGCGGATGCTCGTCTATACCGCTCAATAGATCGGTCAATTTCCGCCGGTCCCAGCAGCCCATTTTTCCATCGAGATTGTTGATCACCCTCTCCCGCAGGAGCGAATCGAAGAAAACGTTGTAAAGCAACGACCCCTGATCGCGCAAATCTTTTTCCAGCAGGAAAACGACAATCCGCTCCATTTCCAGGTACACGATTTCAGGTATTTCATCTCTCAGGTCGGGACCAAAGATTCTCCTCCAGATTCCACGGTTCAGAATCACGGCCTGGTCGGAATAATCGGTCTGGCCCAGGACTTCCTGGCGGTCATATTCTTCGTTCAAAAGGTCGAGAAGAACTTTTTTTTCTCCGGTCAGGAGATTCCCCAGGTTGAAATGTCTTGCAACGCTGCTCTTCGCTTTGTTCAGTTGTTGTCGATCCACAGGGGGTGCGAGGCTTACCAGGCAATGAGATTCTTTCTCGGGAATGAGCGGGATCTTCAATGAGGATGGTACCTTTTTTGCAAGAGAGACGGGTACCTCGATTTCCCTGGAAAGAACGATCCCCCTGGGAAAAGTACAATTGCATAACGGAACGATTCCGCAGGCCAGCACTGTCACCACCGGCACTTCTGCACCGGCAGAGTTGCCTATCCTGGGCAGGGCAAAGATCAGTTCGCCCTGAAGTGTTATCGACTTGTAGCTGACTCCGTGATGATTGGCTGTCAGTGCGACCGGAGTTTCGCCAAAATATTTTTCGAGCAGCACAGCGGTCTGGCTGCCAAGCAGCCTCCTTGAATAATTGCCGGTAACTTCGATAAAGTCGTCGAGAGATTGAATGGGTTCAGCGTCGTAGGAAAAAAAATTCCTGGAAAATTCCAAAAGAGTAAGATGGCCCTGCTCTTTTGTGATTTTCGATATTCCCGGGAATTTTTCCAGAAGACTGCGATAAACCTTATCCACTTGAGTAACCGGGATGGGATTTTGCTGAAAACGTGGTATTATTCGGCTCTTATGCTTTACCAGTCAAAACGGGTCGGCTTGTCTGAATATTGTAATATCAAATATTTAAACTACTTACGCGATTATTCGCTCTCAATGATTCATTCCCAATACAATAATTGTTCTTAATATATTAGGATGTTACTAATATTATAGTAATACTCGTAATAATTGTCAAGAGCGAATTTATTGGTAGGCAATTGACAAGTGCTCGGGCGGGTGGTATATTGATTCCGGGCAAGGACTATTCACCGATTGATTTTCCCAAGGCGCTTACCATCGGCTTGGACGATTAAGGAAGCTTTCGGGAGGGGAGCATGGACTTTCGATCGGAGATGCTGGCATCCAGAGTAAGACGGCTTCGCTATTTCAGGGAGTTGAGTATCGAACAGCTGGCCAAGATCGCGCAGGTGGACAAAAATACTATCGTCAGGATAGAGAAGGGGGAAGGCCGTCCCAATCTGAAAACCTTGGTAAATATCTGCAGTGCACTCGACGTGTCGGTCGATGAGTTGATCGATATGAAGACCAAGGAGGACAAGGACTTTTACGTATATCGACGGAAAAAACCCAGAGTCCACAGCCGCTCGGATACTAAAGAACCCGGCCTGCGGGTAGGTGATCTGATGGCCAAATTGCCATTCGGCCACATGAACGCGGTGATAATTGAGGTAGATGGCGAGGGGCGGACTCGCAGCCATCCGGGAGAGGAGATCCTGTTCTGCCTTAAAGGCAGGGTGGGCATCCGGATCGGGAGTACTGACGTGGAACTCGAGGAAGGCGATTCGGTAATGTTTTTCGGCCGGGAGCCCCATCAATACTACAATGCCGACAAAGGTAAGGATCCTGAAGCAGGAGTCGGATTAAGCGTCTGGTTGGATGAGGATATAGATCCCAAGACCGATTATTTTAAAACCTACCATATCTGATTAGATACTGCACTCCGTATCCATTCTATCGGGATTTTGCAAGACAATCCAGTAGGGATTCCGACAGCACGGAATTATCCAATCCGCTCTTCTCCAGAAAAAGTTCAAGCTCCAGAGGGACTTCACCGTAGATCCTCACTTTTTCGCTCATCAATCCGATCACCTCGGGGATGTCCGTAAATTTCAGAATGCCGAGATAGCAGGGTCCCTGCCTGTGGGAAGATGGGGGCGACTCGAGGATTACCCGCTCCCGGGCGCCGTCCAGGAGTCCGGCGTACAGGCCGTTGATTCCCACTTCTCCCTTACCGATAATCGTGATATCGTCCGAGTCCACCTCGGGCCGGGCCCTGAGAAATTCCAGCGCGCGAAGAATCTCGTAGACTTCCATTGAATTGAGCGTTGTGCCGGCTACCATTGCCTGGCGCCTCATATGATGGACGAGGTCATTATCATTGAAGCTCCTCAGGTTTTCCTCCAGAGCCCGTCTGCCCCTGTCGAGAGTTTCGACTACCAGCACCGCGCGG
This sequence comes from Candidatus Glassiibacteriota bacterium, assembly GCA_043805105.1. Classification (GTDB taxonomy): domain Bacteria; phylum Gemmatimonadota; class Glassbacteria; order GWA2-58-10; family GWA2-58-10; genus JAZDIG01. The sequence continues at coordinate 17,033 of JAZDIG010000253.1, forward strand.
TCTCCCCAGCGGTTTCCCTCCAAAAGCTGCTCGTTCCCCCAAACCGGAATTCCCCGGCGGTGATCCACCAGAAGAACGGTAGGCATCCTGGTGCGGGACGCCGAAACAGCGGGCAGGGAATAGATACCCCGCACCCGCAGCTCAGCGAAGGAATTGAAGCTTACGCTCTGGACAGCACGACTCTGCAGAATCTTTTTATCCCCCCAGACCGGCTCCAGCGGGGCAGCCTTTTCAGGGAAATACCGGAAAACCTCGTTGCGCAATTGTCCGGTCAGTTCGCTTATCCTTACCTCCCGGGAATGTCCTGATAAAGTGTACGGGAGAAACTTATGGGCCGGTATCAACTCTTCGTCGATTCTGGATAACCGCTCGGTCAGCGGATAGCCGCTCTGCCAGCAGGTCAGTTGCTCGTCCGGCAGCGTGTTGACCGGTCCCTGTTCGGTTATGGTCGTGTCCTTCCCGAGAAACTCTTTCAGGAAGAAGGCGTAGACCGGCAGCCGAATCACCTCGTTGTCCCCATGTCCGCCCGGGACGACCGCGGTACGCAGATTATCATCGGCGCCGTACAGCCGGTAGATTTCCCTCATCTTTTCCACCATCTCGTCGAACGAATCCATGGGGAAGCCGCGGTCGGCAGAGGCGTTGCAGAGAAGCTGGGCCCGGGGTGCGGTTAGAGCCCCGATTTCAGAGTAAAGCCGGCCGTAACTGTTTACCGGGTACTGGCAGTCGCAGTGCGCAGAAGAAAGGCTGTGCATTATCCAGCCTCTGCTGGAAAGTGCCCCGGATACCGGGGCGGAAGCCTTGACTCGCTGGTCGAGAGCGGCCAGGAAAAAGGTCGCCATCCCTCCGCCGGATACTCCCGTAGCACCGATCCGGCTGCGGTCAATGTCCGGCCTGCTGCATAAATAATCCAGGCAGCGGCGGGCGTTCAACATTTCCACCGCCATTGGAGAAAAGCCCCGGCTGTACCAGTGAAACCAGGCGTGGGCGTAGACCCCATGATGGGTGAACTCGATTTCTCCCATTTCGATATTATCCATTATCAGCACTGCGATCCCACGGGCGGCGAACCAGGCGCCATGATGTTTGAAAATCCTTTTATTGGCGTGGCCGCATTGATAGAGAACCACGGGGAAAGGTTTCCGGCCGCTGCGGGGAAGGTAGAGGTTAGCTGTAGAGTATACCTGCGGGGCGGTTTCGAGAATCAGGCATTCGAGCGTGTAATCCGGGTTTTCCACTCGTCTGGTAATTTCCACCGGAGGCGGGCTGTCCGGCCAGCTCCGATCGTGCCACAGCATCCGTCCGAGCTCGAGCCTGGACCTCTCCTTGCGTATCTCCCACTGTTCGATATTGCCGATACTGCTGAAGAGAGTATCGAAGCGTGCATTTATGACGCGTTCGAAATGAGATTTCAGGGCCTGGTATTGATCATTCTGTCCCGGCAACTGGGAAGTAATGGCCAGGCTTGACAGGAGTAGCACGGTAAAAGCATGTAAACTCTTCATGGCTCTGATCCCTCTTATGACGCTGTGCCGGTTTTAAAAGGCAATGGACGCGCTCCATCGGCTTAATTATAATCCCTGATCAAATTAAGAATAGAGTCAATTCTCTACACAGATTAATGTCCCATTCGGGGAATGGGAGAAAATCCCTCGCCTTCAGGCGAAGACTTTAGAATGCTTGCGGTATGGATAAGTACCGCAAAAGTAACCATACCGTTCATGATCTCAAATATCATATTGTTTGGATCACGAAATACCGCAAGCCAGTATTGCTTGGAGAAATATCCAAGCGTGTTCGGGATCTGATCCGAGAGATATGCAAGTCAATGGACGTAGAGATAGTCAAGGGGCATATATCTCGGGATCATGTTCATCTGTTTGTCTCAGTGCCACCGCATATCTCGGTTAGTAAGCTTGTACAATCACTTAAGGGTAAAACCTCCCGCAAACTTATGACAGAGTACAAGAGGTTTAGCCGGGCCTTTTAGGGTCGTCATATCTGGGCTCGCGGGTACTTTGTCGTAAGCTCAGGTAAAGTGACAGAGGACGCCATCAAAAGGTATATAGAAGAACAGGGTAAAGGGCCTCCCGATGGAGAATTTCAAATAGAAGAATGATCGGAGTCGGCTTACAGCTGACCCAAAAAATCTACCGGCTTTAGCCAGTAGTAGTTTAATCACAGGAAAGAAAGTGCTTGACAGAAACCCGCTTCGTGGAACATATATGAAATAATTCATAATAGACTAACTTATGAGAATAGTCAATGTTATTAATCTTGATATGAATAGACTGTTCAATTTGCTTTTGGAGCCGGTATGAAAAGATACACGTTTTTTTCCACTATGCTGATGGTCCTGATTTTCCAGGCCGCTGGATTTGCCTATCAATTAGGGCCGCACCCGCGGGTATTGATCAGCCGGCAACAGTTACCGCTCCTGGCCGAACGGGCTATTGGAGTTTCATCCGGGGAATACCTGGCGCTAAAAGCAGCGGCTGAAAAAGCAGTCCGGGAGGGGGTGAAAAAGCCGGGGAGTCGTTTCCAGGCGCCTCTTGAGCTGGTCTGTCTGGGGCTCTGTTACCTTGTGGAAGGCGAACTGGGCCGGGAACCAGCGCGATATGCGGAGGCAGTCAAGCGTTACTGGGGGAACGGAGAAGTACTCGGCCTCGATGGAGATGGTGCTTTTGGATATCACAGCCTGATTTATGACTGGATTTTTGAATCACTTTCAACGGATGAGAAAAAAATCTACGGCGATTGCCTCGGCCGCTGGCTGCGCCATTATACCGGAGAACCAGAGATCACCCTCAAATCCGGCCACTGGTGGTACAATCAGACTTGGGGGCCGTCTCACCTTAATACTCCCCACGCCCGGGATGCCATTACTTCCAAGCTGTTCATTTCGCTGGCATTAAAGGGCGCCGGAACGGTTCACGAGGCGGATGCGGCCCGTTTCCTGGATTCCTGGTCGGAACGAGTGCCCAAGGAATGCATTCCCGCATTCGATGAAATGGGAGGGGTCTGGTCTGAGAGCATGGGGCATGGGACGTACGGGCCTGTGGAGGTGATTGCCTGGGCGTTCGAGGCCTGGCGCACGGCAACCGGAGAAGATTATTTCTCCCTTGCCGGCCCGGATGGTTTTCTGCGGGAGATGAATCTCTGGGCAGTGCACCTGACCGTGCCCTTTAACGGGCACACGGCCTGTATCGACGATAATGGAGGAGGAAAACCGAGGGTCTTCTCAAGGGTCGCTCCTTTATTGGCAGCCCGCTTTCGAGATCCACTGTCGAACAATGTCAGTGACCTGGGAGCCAGGGAGGGCTGGACGGAAGTTCCCTGGACGAGATTTATCTTCCACGATCCGTCGATTACAGCTCGCACGCCGACAGAGCTTGGCATCCCGCTGGCTCACCTTTTCAAGGGCGCCGGGCACGTATATATGCGCAGCCGCTGGGACGATCCGAACGCCACCTGGGCCTTTTTCGGGGCCGGCCCCAAGTTCGCCGGCCACTCGCGGGATGACGAGGGCCATTTCCTGATCGCCAGGAAAGGCTGGCTGGTGATGCGCGCCGGCGGCCAGGGATCGAACGAAGACAATCTCTATGCCGGCGGTTCGCTGATGTTCAACCTGGTGACTGTCTACGACCCCGAAGAACAGTTCCGGCGCACGGACAAGCCGCAGCGGCCCGACGGCCCGCAGGTGGTAAAAAACGAAAACGACGGTGGCCTGATCCGTCATGTATACGGTAGCAACACGAGAGACAACCGGGCCAGGATCGAATCCTACTACCACGACGACCGGATGACTTACGCCGCTGCGGATTTGACCGAGGGGTATTCAGCCAACAAGGTCAGCGAAGTTACCCGCCAGTTCCTGTATCTCCGGGGTGAAAGAGAGTTTTTCGTAATATTCGACCGCATCCAGTCCACCAACGACGATTTCCCCCGGACCTGGTTCCTGCACATGTCCGGCGAGCCCGCTGTCAGCGGGAAGGAATTGGTCCTGGTCCCGGGCCATGTATTCTCGTATAATGGTGACACCGCCACCTGGCTCTCGGACCCCGCCGGCCTGGGAGAGGTTAAGAGCACGGGCAGGTCACGGGCCTTTCTCAGGACCCTCCTGCCGAAAATGGCGACGATTGTCAAGCGCGGCGGCCAGGATTATAATTTCTGGGGCAATCCCCACGAACCCACGGCCCAGTACAATCACGCAGAGGCCAACAGTGGCCAACAACCCCCGGTGGTGCCCTGGCGGATCGAGGTCGAGGGCCCGGGTGACGGTGAGCGCGGCTATTTCCTGCACGTGCTCGAAATCGGCGAGGAACTGGACGATAAGATGAGTGAAATCAGTTTGCTGGAGGAGAATGCTTTCGTGGGGGCCCGGATCGATGCCGCCGGGACCCCGGTGAACGTCCTGTTTTCAGCGCGGGGAGAACTACTGGCGAAAATAAAGATCGGCGCCGGTCCCGAGATGCTTATCGAGAAATGAGCCCGGTTCAGTTTCTGCGGTTTCGCTACACTGATCCAGGCCTTTCCTGGTTCCAACACTTTCGAAGGCCGAGATAAAATTTCCCGGAGTAAACAAAGCAATCACTTCCAATTCCAAACATGGCGGGTGCAAGATGATGAGGAATGCGGTAATCGTATTGCTGTTTTCGGCATTTTTGTCCCGGGAATGCTCTGGCCAACCTCAATCAGCGCTCTGGTCTGTAGGAATCAACCTCATTCCCTCTCCCCAGGAAGTCAGGATCGGCGGCGATGATTTTCTTTTCGCCGGTCCAGTGACGATCGTGCTGGACGAAGATGCCACCAGCGCTGACAGGTTCGCCGCTGACGAGCTGTCGATACGGCTGAAAGAAGAATTCGGAATCGAGGCCGGAACCGGCAACCGGGCCTCGGCCAAAGCAATCGTTCTCACCAGAAAATCGGCTGCCCCCGGGTTGGGGGAGCAGGGTTACGAGGTGGAAGTGGACAAGGATGCCATTACCATCCGGGCGGTCGGCGAGCCGGGGCTTTTTTACGGAACCCGAATCCTGCTGCAGATCATCCAGCCGGGAAGGACAGGCTATCTGGTGAAAGCAATGGAAATAAAGGACTGGCCGGACATTCCCATCCGGGCGGTCCATTATGACACCAAGCACCATCAGGATAAGATGGAATACCTGGAGAGTTTCATCCGTGACCTGGCCGACTACAAAATCAACATGCTGATCTGGGAATGGGAAGACAAATTCGCCTACCGCAGCCATCCGGAGATCGGGGCGCCGGGGGCTTTTACCGCCGAACAGATCAGGAATCTGACCCGCTACGCCCGCGACCATCACGTTCAGCTCGTGCCGTTGATTCAGGGTCTGGGCCACGTGAGCTATATCCTGAAGTGGCCGCAGAATGCCCACCTGAGGGAAGTGGCCGCTTCCAACTGGGAGTTCTGTCCCCTGAAGGAGGGTAGCTTTCGGCTGCTGTTCGACTTGTGGGGTGAGGCTATCGAGGCCACGCCCGGCTCAGAATATCTGCATATCGGCTCGGATGAGACCTTCGAGCTGGGCAAGGGCACGGAGTGCAAGTGCGCCGAACGGATGAAGGAATTAGGGAATTATTCGTTTTACATGGATTTCATTAACCGCAGCGCCGATTTCGTCGTCTCTAAAGGCAGAAAATACATCGCCTGGACTCCTCCCTACGACCCCCGGCAGAAAGTGAAGCCCAATCGGGGCGGACCGCTGATGGCCGAATGGATGGACCTGGAAACCGCGAAAATAGGGCTGCGCGATGGTTATACCCACTGGGTTTATACGCCGAACCCTGGAATAGAACATCTGTTCCTGCCCTACTTTTACCGCGAAAACCAGCGTCAGCCGGGAACGACCCTGGAAGAGGCGTATATGACACTTTCCACCGCCTCGGAGTCCGGCCTTTTCGAGGGTATGATCTGCGCATCGTGGGATGACTCGGGCCTGCACAACCAGGCCTGGATGATGCGCTTCGTCAATGCCGCCGAGTACGCCTGGAGCGGGAAAGGCCCGAACCTCGCCGAATTCGTCGATAAGTATTTCAGCAACTATTACGGCCCCAATGCCAGGGACATGCTCGAGCTGTTCACCATTCTCAACAAAGGCGCCTATTATTTCATGGATTCTTTCGAGCGCAAGGTGTGGCACTGGGGTGAAATAGGCAAGACCCACTTGCCCGATCTGCCGCGTGGAGACGCCATCGAGTACGATCCCTTCTGGAACACCGAATATGCCGCAATGGTCGGCCGCTCACGGGCCGAAATGAGGCAGATGCAGCGGGCCGAGCTGATCTGCCGCACTAACCTGAAGCTGGGTGTCAAACACAGCTACGACCTGGAGTTATTTCTCTCGATTGCCCGGCTGATCAACCACAATGCGCACACCTACCTGGCTTTGTCCGAACTGGAGAATTCGATCAGGGAAGCGAACCGGCAAAATTTCATCAGCCATCAGACAGCCTATGCCGGATTGGAGAAGGCGGCGGCGATAATAGAAGAAAGCCTGAAAGACCGGGAGAATGCATTCGGCTACCTGGTTGCCACTTGGGAAAAGACCCGTATGCCCAAAGGGATGTCGACTCCCGGGAAAACTTACCTGTTTCAACAGGACCGGGCCCGTCACTTCGCCAACCGCAGGCCGGACATGACCTATCTGATATGTAACGAGCAGATGCTGGATTTGGAAAAATACCTGGAATCCCTGCATCAGTACATGAGCTGGTACAGGGAGACATATCTGGAGAAAAATTGAGAGAACGGATTTACCCTCGTGACGGAAGCCCGGTCAGGTCGATCGGAGGATAAGAACCGTATTTAGGTGAATCCTCCTTCAATCGTGTACACCGGGTTGGTGAATGTCATCTGCCCCTTGCCTGATTATTCCTGATGGGATCAGGAAGCTCCTGAGTGCGTGGGGAATACGGATATAAAGTTCCAACCTGCGTCCAGGGAAGCGGTTCACCCCCACGTGCGTGGGGAATACTTCGAGTTCATTCATCAGTTCACCGACCGATACGGTTCACCCCCACGTGCGTGGGGAATACAAGGTGAGCATGAAAAGATTTCTGGCAGTGAGCGGTTCACCCCCACGTGCGTGGGGAATACTTCAGCAGCAGTTATATAACCACTTTCTTATCCGGTTCACCCCCACGTGCGTGGGGAATACGTCCGCTGCAAAAGGATCGTCTGCCGCGATCACGGTTCACCCCCACGTGCGTGGGGAATACGTCGTGCCGGCAGAGCCGGCTCTGGATTCGGCCGGTTCACCCCCACGTGCGTGGGGAATACTTAACAATGAGCGGGATTTCCTCGCCCATTACCGGTTCACCCCCACGTGCGTGGGGAATACGTACGGAAAAACCCTTTGAACTGAGGAAAGTCCGGTTCACCCCCACGTGCGTGGGGAATACTCTGCCAGGAGGTCCAGCCCAGGCCGGTGCTACGGTTCACCCCCACGTGCGTGGGGAATACGTGTTCGAAGATCATACCGTCTTTGCGCTTGACGGTTCACCCCCACGTGCGTGGGGAATACTCTTTCAGGACGAAATCCTTGAACAGCATTTTCGGTTCACTCCCACGTGCGTGGGGAATACCAGTCTTTCTACTGGGGCCCTGGGGAATAGCCCGGTTCACCCCCACGTGCGTGGGGAATACTGCTGCGCCGTTAGGGCTGCTGTTGGCCCGCCCGGTTCACCCCCACGTGCGTGGGGAATACTCCGGGCGGAGTACGGTGAGTTTCTTGCACAGCGGTTCACCCCCACGTGCGTGGGGAATACTCCACGTCCGCATGCGGAGCAAAGAGGGGAGACGGTTCACCCCCACGTGCGTGGGGAATACGTACTTGAAACTACTTTGGCAAGTCTTCCACACGGTTCACCCCCACGTGCGTGGGGAATACGTGAGTACAAGCAATGGACTCCGGTTTCAAAACGGTTCACCCCCACGTGCGTGGGGAATACAGGTAGACGTCCACGCTGGCCCGGGTGAGCTGCGGTTCACCCCCACGTGCGTGGGGAATACGCTGGACGGGGCGGGCGTGCTGGCGGGTGGGCGGTTCACCCCCACGTGCGTGGGGAATACGCCCTCGTCCTCGTCCTCGCTGTCGTCCTCGGCGGTTCACCCCCACGTGCGTGGGGAATACGTGAGCCGGGCCAGTTTCCGGCTCCGTGCAATCGGTTCACCCCCACGTGCGTGGGGAATACCTTGAGGCAAACTGTTCCTCGTTGATCGCGTACGGTTCACCCCCACGTGCGTGGGGAATACCCGTTCGGCCAGCCAATATTTTCGGTAAATCCCGGTTCACCCCCACGTGCGTGGGGAATACGCTTCGAAGTTGGTATTGTCCGCCCCGTCCCACGGTTCACCCCCACGTGCGTGGGGAATACGACCGCGACCTTGCGGGGCATTAACCGAATACCGGTTCACCCCCACGTGCGTGGGGAATACTTGAGTTCCCGGCGTATCAGCTCGATCAGGAACGGTTCACCCCCACGTGCGTGGGGAATACGTGGCGTCAAGTTCCAGGGCGCGGGCCAGGGCCGGTTCACCCCCACGTGCGTGGGGAATACTAAAGGTAGCCGTGCGTCTTTTCCTGCGTCCACGGTTCACCCCCACGTGCGTGGGGAATACATCCGCGTAATCGCGACACCGGTCGAGAACGGCGGTTCACCCCCACGTGCGTGGGGAATACGCCTGTGCCTGAGTAACCGCGACGCGAGACGGCGGTTCACCCCCACGTGCGTGGGGAATACATTTGTTCAACCATGTCCGTCGTGGTGATCCTCGGTTCACCCCCACGTGCGTGGGGAATACCTGTCACCGGCAGCTTGGAAAGCGCAACCACCCGGTTCACCCCCACGTGCGTGGGGAATACGAATCGCTCACCACGGTCACGCCCACCTTGATCGGTTCACCCCCACGTGCGTGGGGAATACTTCAGGAAAGCGTTTACTTCACCGACCGCTTTCGGTTCACCCCCACGTGCGTGGGGAATACAAGCCCTTGCGGCGCCAGGCCGCATCGCGCGACGGTTCACCCCCACGTGCGTGGGGAATACCTCCGATTGTTTTCAGTTTCAGGTTAACTTCTCGGTTCACCCCCACGTGCGTGGGGAATACGCCAGAAAAAGCGAGAGAGGCTTTTTTAGAACCGGTTCACCCCCACGTGCGTGGGGAATACCAATCGCTATCCTGACGATGGCTGCCTGCGTGCGGTTCACCCCCACGTGCGTGGGGAATACTTGGGGGCTTCGGCCAGATCGGCGCGGACGGCCGGTTCACCCCCACGTGCGTGGGGAATACTGGACGTGGAAGATCTCTACCAGGAAGGCATCCGGTTCACCCCCACGTGCGTGGGGAATACAAGCGCAAGAATGAAATCCTCCAGGCGGGCGACGGTTCACCCCCACGTGCGTGGGGAATACCACTGAGCAGGATGCGCATCCTGTGATCTCCTCGGTTCACCCCCACGTGCGTGGGGAATACGATGCTGTTGACCCGCGCGGCGTCCGTGGCCCCGGTTCACCCCCACGTGCGTGGGGAATACGCTCCTCTGGAGGATCCTATGACGGGGGAGATCGGTTCACCCCCACGTGCGTGGGGAATACCTGGGGAAAAGTTAGGACTTGGCCGGCAGGCGCGGTTCACCCCCACGTGCGTGGGGAATACCACCCTCTGGTATGTCGGCCCGCAGTACGCCTCGGTTCACCCCCACGTGCGTGGGGAATACCGATCAGGAAGTGCGGAAGATCCGCGAACAGGCGGTTCACCCCCACGTGCGTGGGGAATACAGAAAGGAACCATCGCCCAGCTTCTTGCACAGCGGTTCACCCCCACGTGCGTGGGGAATACTCTCGGAGAATATTAGACTTACGCCTTCGTTACCAGCTGAAGTCCCTCAAATTCCCTTACCTTCCGGCTGGTATCTCCCCAAGCGTCTATCTTGAAACCCTGCTCGTTATTTGTGGTCCAGATCAGCATACAGGCACCACATTCACCAGACTTGTAGCGGACCTTATCCCATAATTTATCTCTGACCAGTGCGCTCAGATTGCCGATGAATACTCCGCTCTTCGGCTCAATCATCCATCTGCTTAATTCTCCTTTCAATGATGGACTAACCCGTTCCAGGATCATCAGCACCATCTGTCCCTCCATCTTCTATTTCATCTGCTGATGGTTCCCCGCCATATCCCCTGCCCCCGGCTACCGGGCCGCGGTTTGGGTCCCACAGTCCTCCAGGGGCTGCCGGGTCGGTATCGAAATCCGGCTCGGCTGCATCATCCCGCGCCGGTGTGACATCCAGCGCGTAATCGATATCAGCCACAATCTTTTTCAGCAAGCCGCCGGCGGCGAAACTATCACGGCAGCGGTAGCGAACTTCCCGTTCGAGGTTAGAGCTGCATTCTGCAGTGGTCTTGAATGCGACCGGTATTGTCAGGTTTACCTTGTACAAATCCGCTATGTCGTACACAAAAGACAGCTGCTTGCCCGTATGGATAAAGCCAAGTCCGGGAGAATAGCCGGCACTGATGATGGCAGCATGGCATATTCCATATAGGCAGCTGTTGGCAGCCGATAGCGCCCTGTTCACTCGGTCTGTCGCTTTCCAGTTGTTTCTCTCATAGCTCCTGCCGACCCAAGGCACGCCGGTTTCCCTGGAGGCGTTGGCATAGGCATCCCGGACCCGAACTCCTTCGCGACCCCTGATCTGCTCGATGGTCAGTGTCTCGGGCAGCGACTCCGGGAAGCGCATCCCATACAAACGGCGTACCACCTCCAGCCGGGTGCTCCTGCGGCTGCTCAGGCTGGCTTGTTTGAGAAGGTTGTTGGCATGTCGAGTCTCACCCATTCCTGTTGCGTAAAATCTTATCCCTTGCTCGCCGCACCAAGCCACCAGGCAGCCGTTATCCGCAAGAGTCATCACTGCCGCGTGGGTTATTGTAGTACCAGGTCCAACCATCAGCAGGCTTAGAGTAGCACAGGGAACAGGTGTAATTCCCTGCTGGTCGTGAATTGCGATGGCCTTTGTCTCCTGGTCCACCCGGCAATGCTCGATATACATGAAGCTTAGCTTATCCCTGACCTTGGGCAGCTCGTGAAGGTCTTTTATTCTCATGTTACCACCGATCAGGAAGAAGGGCGGCTGGGCGCTACAGATATCAGCCCAAATCCGAAGGCTTTGCCCGGACCGATTCCACGGATGAGGATCTCCTTCAATCGCTCGGGGTCGGTGACCCGGAGAATCCCCTCGTAGCGAACGGAACGCGGGCGGGCCTCATCATACTTCCGTTTGTCTTCCCGCTCCTCTGTCGATCCGTTCCCCGGTTTCTTGAAATAGCTATATCCTGGTTGAACGGTGATGAAATCCCTTTCGAGAGAGAACCCTGATATTTCAGCTTGGTGAGCAAGCCAATCAAGGAGCTTAGAGCAGATAAAGGTGCGCACATCTTCATTGGGATTGTCGCGGTGCCATTTCTCAATCTCATCCACACTAGGCACTGGGATACGCTTGCCGTGACGTCCTTTGACTGCCCTAAGTTCATCTTTGGTATAGCCCAGGCGCTCCTTCTTTTTAATGGTGCCGATCTTTTTTGTCGGATTCGCCACAAACCGGAATCGAAGGCGCTGACCTTCAGTAAAGCAGGGATCGATTTCCTTGCACTCCCAAGGAGCCGCCAGAAGATGACTGGCGTTGTGAAAGGCATAATCCCAATCTGGTTTCTTGGCGGACTGCACGAGGATCACCACCCGGCCGCCGGGCTGCGGATCGATGCGAAATAGAAAGCCCCGGTCCACATCCCGTCGAGCGTGTACGTCCTTGAGTATTTCCTGCTCAACTTCCTTGGCGGATCGGTCGGCCAGATGCCGCTGCTCGGGGAAGTCCTCCGGGCAGTACGGAGACAGAAAGTCCCTGTCAGTGCTTTTGCGTGAATCAGACGGGAACCCCATGCACAGGCGCTGATGGACCCGGTAGAGGTTCCGCAGCCACAGCCGTCCGGGTCGTGGGCGGTCAGGGTTGTCGCCTACATCGATTGTAAGACGAGAAAGGAACATTTATAACTCCTTTCGCGCAGTTCTTAGCAATTTGCGCCGTTGGCCATAGCGTCGCTCTTTGAGATTGCGCTCTATCTGGCGACGTATCATCTGGCGTTGGGCCGGATCCGAGGGATCGAGCCGCCGCCTCCGCATATCTCCACCATACTCCAGCATGGTGCAGGCATCGTGGCATGTCTTGCAAAGGGATCGAAGCCATTCATTAGTTTCTGGTTTCGAATAGTCAACATGATGCACATCTCTGGCTGGCGCCTTGCAGAATACGCAGAGGCCTTGATCGAGTTTCAGACGGTTACGCCGCGCATCATCCCACTGCTGAGATGTATAATCGGGCCGTCGCAGATAGAGTTTGGTAGATAGATTCTGAGTCGCTTTTCCCACTGGCGCTGTGACTTGATTTGAGACGATCCATCGCGGATCATAACTGTAGTAAAAGCCTAAAGCTCGTGGGACATCGTATGCAAGCCGTGCGCCAGTTGGAACAGAATTCCCCTTCGGGTGCTCGATAAAAGTGTCGAGAATGACTGATGCATGCGACTGGGGGTTGTCAATGGCATCAATCCTCGGGTACCAGGGGATAGAGGAAAGAGCCTCAATAACAGTCTCAAAATGCCCGAGACCTGCAAAGACCGGCTCAGACGGGACGCAACACTTACGGCCGAGGAAGACCGGCCATTTAGGGTTTTTTACCCAATCAGCACAAGCGTTGACCGTGTCGGGAGAGCCGAGGAGCGTTATCAGAAAGGATGCATCGTACAGGTATTGGCGACGGGAAAGGAGCGTCTCGTATTCACGGGTCGATGGAGTCCTCTTGAGACCCCCGTCCTTGCCGTCTGCACGGCGTATGCCGATTTTGGCTCCAGCCGTTTGGTAATCCCAGGCCAAGCTTCCAGCACGGTCCACTCGGACTCCCATGAACAGTTCCGTAAGCGGCTTGAGATGTTGCGGAGATTCTTCGCGACTGATCCCCTTGGCACAAAGCAACATCCCCAATACGCCGGATTTGCTCGGATAGGCGTCAGTACGACGTAACTGGAAGCGTGACGAGGTTCCCCAGGACTGCATGGGACCAGCCAGGCGCAGGAACAGAGTATTGTTGTCATCTTTACTCATACAATTACTCCGCTCTTTCATGCGTGGATATAAGAACAGTGACTGAATGAATGAGATCATCCAGTGTGCCGACTCGTTCAGCGTTTTTGGACTCGACCGAAGCTGGTCCTACGGCCAGAAGTACCCTGCGCATATCAGCCGGCGAGAAGGCCGCCGCGATAACCTCAACGTACTCCTTCATCGCCTTTGCGGATTCAGTCATCAGGTTTCGATCAGTCCCGCCTTCCACAGGCTGAAGAAACGCATTGGCATAACTGAGCGGTCGCTTTGAGTTGGACACTTCGACGAGAATTAGTTCGGGGATGGAGTGCGCGGCAAACCCACTTTGCTTCCCGGTGGGGGTTGCGTAACAGGCGGCATTAATCAGAACACCTGCCACTCGCGCGGCATCCTTGCTGCTCAGGGTTGGAAGGTGCTTCCTCAAAGCATCGACGTCAAAATTAAGATACTTATAATAAACCGCCGCGTTAAAGTACGTCTCGGTCTCACCAGAGCCGAGATACGCCGCACCGGATTTTTCAGTCTGGGTTGATGCATAACTGCTTTTCAAATCATCCATCGCAGTGAAGTAGTCGCTCTCGATAAACGTCTCGTGAGTGCTTATCGCGTGGGCAACCTGGCACGCCGCCTCAACGTTAACAACCAGATCGCTGGTTGTCATTCTTCCGAACAGGCCGATATCAACCGTTAGAGAATTGCTTGCGATGGACGCCTCCTCGATAAAATGCTTAATCGATTTATCAAGTGCCTTCTTTTCTTCCTTCGAGGGCTTTTTCCCCTGCTTGATGAACCAATCGTAGGCTGCGCGATTACTTTTTCTGAATTCGGCTATCAGCCCGGCAATGCTGTGAGCAAAGGGTGGGGGAAAGAAAACCAGTTGGGAAGTCTTACCGTCCTCATCGCCCACCGATGTCAATGTCTCGGGTTCGTCTTTTTCATCACCATCAGCCGGGGTATCCCCGGTGTCGCGGTCATCCCCCTTGAATTTCCCGGCCAATGCGTTCATGAGTTTATCTATCTCATCGCCAGGAACGCCAAGGTTCCCCTTTTTAAGTTCGTCGGCTACCATCCGCGGCAGGTATTGCGTTCTGACCGCGAGGTCATCACCGAAAACTTCCTTGAACTGGGGTGACAGGCGAATGTTTCGCTTCAGGCATTGGCTGCTAATACGGCCACGAGTCACTCCCCCAAACAGACATTTTTTCGGCTGTCCGGTTTCGTCACGGTTAAGATTGCCTGGCGGCATGCTCTGGAGCATATGAATCTGAACAAACATGAGAACCTCCTCCTTTAGTGAGTGGAACTTTAAAGCAGTCGATCAAGGCTAAAACAGAGGCCCGCCCAGTCGACTTTTTCTGGCATTCGCCGACGCATATTACTGTCGAGGGCGCTACGAAGAGCGGCTTCCAGTCTTTGGCCGCGCGGGAATGAAACCGGGTACGGTGAATGGAAAGTTCGGCCCTGGTGGCGCTCGTCAGGTTGTCGCCTCAGCAATGAGCGCAACAGACAGAAAGTAGCATCAGCACGAGGAATGCGGGCGCGAGAGGGTACAGCGGCCATGAGCTTTAACACCAGCCACGCCACGTTTGGCGAAGGAAGCCCTTTTACAGTCCGGCGCAGCGGCCAGAGCAGACCAGTCAGGATGTCGAAAGCCGCTGGAGATTCTTGCATCTCCAGGTATGCGGCGGATGACAATACAACCCAATCCGAATGCATGAGATGCCGAACCGCCGACAGTACAAACCGCTCTGAACCAACAGAACGAGATTTCTGTAGTGGTATCTTCCATCCGTCGAATCCCGTGGGTTTGTTATCAGGTTGCTTATTGTGAAGCATGTCCAGGGAAGGGTTAGTCAATTCAAGCTGTCGATGATCAAATGTCTTGTTATCACTACCTGTGCAGGGAATTACCAAGTACCAAGACTGGTGGTCAGGATTTTGCACACAAACAGCCGCTTTAAAATCCGCACCCGAAAAGAGCAGGTCGCAGTCTTTCACAGCCAGCTCCTCACGCGTGCTTTTCATCGTCTTATAAGGATTTCCTTCGGTGTAAAAGGCTGCGGGGTCTTTCCACATAAAGGACTTTTTATCTGGGGTCTTCTTTGTCTCCTCGTTCTTCATATACACTATCGACTCGACTACGCTGCCGGGTTGGCCGCATCCCCAGCAGATTTGCGTGTTTTGAGACAATGAAAGTCGGATGCGCCTGGGGTTCCATGTAAACGCCTCCATATAAGGAATTGCTCTATCCTTAGCGGTTGGCTTAAAATAACCAGTCCACATTGGAGTGCCTGCAACACCGGTAAGGGGAACGAGATTAAGGCCAAGCGTGTTCGCCAGGTTGTTCCCGGAGGCGATTGCCACTATCGGAGGAGCACCGTGTATGGAAGGAGTCAGTCCTTGGCCGCCTGATTGGGTCCACGGGACGATACGGAGCATGCCGATTGTCGCACACCGCAAGCAAAGGCGCATGTTTTTGTCGTCACCGTGATGAAAATGAGCGATGTTGCTGCCAGTCGCGAACTCGGCGAACAATGAGCCGACTGACTTGATTGTCGAGGTTTTCCTTTGAGCAGAAGGGTCTTGCAGAAATGGGGCTGTTTCATCAAACATTCTGAAGTAGCCTTCTTCTTTTTCAATGGACTCAAGGACTTCTTGCGGCACTTCATCCCTTAGCAGCGATCCGCGGACTTTTTGCACCCCTCCCGCTTCATCAGCCTTCCAATAAAGCAGTGTCAGAAGAAAACGGTGTGCAGAAAAAAAATCGAGGGGACTCGCGAAAGCAAGGCAGTGCATTTCTCTTGCCCTTCTCAATGCATCCAGTGGAGAGTAGACCATCTCCACGGCATATTGATTAATCAACTTCAACCATGGGCTGGTAAGAACATTCCAGTTCGCTCCCTGGCAGAATTCTTTCACTGTATCAGACATTTGACACTCCATCTGATTGATCACTGGCAACCTAATTGCCGGTAAGTTTGCTTGTGCGGCCAGTTAAATCTCCTTCTCTGCATAAGTTATCTTTACACCAGTAGAGAAGCGCGAGCAGGAACCGGATAACCGCAAACCGGTCCATCGGATTGGACGCAGCCACCTGCCGTATCCGGCCAGCTTGGGTGAGTGCCTCCATGATTCCCACCCTACTGTTCTTTCCATCGGCCCACAGAACGGGAATCCACTGCTCATCGAGCAAGTTGTAGCTCAAGAGGAACTCCTTTCTGGCCTGAAGGTATTGGATAAGAACTCAAGGTCTTAAATGAACAATCAAGGTCAACCTCTTTTCATTCGTCCTATTCACCTCCTTATTGCCAGATCGCTTTCATTCAGGCCGGGTAGTCCAGCATTACGACTCAGCTTGCCGAGTGATTCCATCATCAAGAATGCCGGAAAATAAGCGATTATCGATCAGGAGAAGTCTGAGGGGGATAATTTATTATATAACGTATATCGTGATAACGCTATGCCTTGCGATGGAAAGTCTACTGATTAGATTAATTGTATGCCATTTGCTGTCTTTTTACACAGTCTTGCTTGATTTATATCTTAATAAAAAGAAGTTTGTTGAGAATAATTCCTTGTATTCGCTTGTTTTTTCCCCTGAAGCAAATAAATCAGCCAGCAAAGGACGAAAAATGAACGCCAAACTATCAGTTGACCCCAAGAAACTGAAAGACGCATTAAAGAAGATCAAACTGTCAGACCGCAGATTTTCAGTGGGAGAGGCGGCTTTTTCTTTCAATGATGGCTGGTTGGAATTACAGGCACAAGGAGTTTCAGTTCAAATCACTGCCTCTGGAACCTGGCCCGGAAGGGTGCGAGTGAGCTTGTACAATCTCAGACCAATGCTTTCACATCCGCCGAAGGAAAATCCTTTGCTTATTCGTTTCCAGGACGACCTTTTGTTTTTCGGTTCGTACTCTGTTTCTGCCCAATGGGAGGATATCAGCCCGCAGCCAGAATTAATTCCGATGGGCCTGTCATGGGTAGAGCTGTTGAAGCTAAGGTTCGAGTATCCAGAAGCGGCACTGATAAGCTCGGGAATGGCCCCAAAAATCGCTATGGCCGAGAAAAAATTTGAAATCAGGATTTCCAAAGCTGCGGCTCTTCTGGTCGAGACGGGAGTTAAGGAACAGGATCTGATGGAATTGGTTGTAGGTAAATTGGGAGAATCAAAAAAACGTTAGAATTATTCGGGTCGAAAGATGGTATTTTCCGGAATTTTCGGACACCTTAAAAACACGCACGCGAGGGCCGTGCATTGACGAGACCTCGCAAATTTTTGATATTAAGGTGGTGTAAAGTTTTGTTGAGCAAGTTGAGCAACTGATTCCACTGTTGAAGGATGTGCGCAATGAGCGAATTGCTGCGAGAAAACGAGTTGCCGGACAACCAGCGGGCCAAAGCACTGTACGAGAAGGCGACCAAGGGGGAGCGGCCCGACCCACGCTTCCTGTACGCCCTGGCCCTGGCGTTGCTCCCGGTGAACGAGGAACTGGAGAAAATCAGCCAGCGCCTGGAGGACTTCCTGTTCAACGTCCTACTCCAGAAGTCGGAGGCGGACTACCAGGCGCTGATGTGGAGCATCCTGCTAAACATCCCGAAGGACGAGGCGGGGGAACCGGGGCAGCAGGAGCCGTTCCTGGTAGACCCGCAGGAGAAAAACCCGTACACGGCGGCCTACAGCCTACTGACGTTGGTGGCCGAGCGCCTGAAAAGCCTGAATCCGTCAGTAAACCCACACGTCTGGAAACGGGACGAGCTGCTGGAGCTGGGGCAGCGATAGCCGAAGAAGAAACCGTGGAATAAATTAGCTCGCAATAAAACAAAGTCGCAGTCATAGTCTACCAAATACCTGATATGGCTGGCGGCGGAGTAGACAAACTAACCACCGACACAGGATTTTAATTCCGCTGCTGCTCTACATTTGATCTTGAGCGCCATTTCTCACAATCTCCAATCCCTGCTTTTTCCGGTGGGCGTCCAGCCGCTGTTGAGCCAGCTCCAGTTGCTTGCCCAAGTCAGGCCGCTCTTCCTTGCGCGCCTTGTCGATAAACTTGCCGAGCACCCGGCCGTAGAGCTCCAACGCCTTCTCCTTGCTCGCGAATGACAGCTCCATGCGCTCTTCCACAGCCTCCCCGAGCTTGGTCGGGTAGCGCCGCACGGTACGCCGCACGCTCTTGATCGCGGCCGCCGTCTGGTCGTCGATGTCGGCGCTCGACTTGAAGGTCACGCCGGCATCCGTCCACTCGACGGCACGGCGTATATCGAACACGCACAGCCGGGCCAACTCCTGCATCCAGCGCTCAGAGTCCAGATCGATCTTTTTCAGTAGCTTGGTAGTCAACTCATTGATGCGCGCGCGAATCTCAGGTTTTTTCAGCAGTCTATTAGCAAGTGTCGCTGCCGAATTGCGTGCCAGATGCGACCGCAAATCCAAAGCAGCCACGGTTCCGTTGCGTTTCTGCTTGAGGTACTCGTGGCAGAATTCTTCCTCGAAACTACTCAATCCACACTTATTGGTTGCATGATCTTGCGTTGACATATTTGCATCCCTTCTTATCAAATTTTAAGCGCCAACTTATCAAAACCTTACCGGTTTTGGTAATTTCACCCTGATAGCTTAGTTATCTGAATGTGTACATCTTGATCTTTCTCTCTAATTCATGCAGTCTACATACTTCTGCCCCTTTTGTTCAATCTTGTAGGAATTGAAATTAGTAGTCGCAAATGTCGAACAAAGAATTAATTCAGTCTCCACAATAGACGATTACTTTGCCAGACCTTGCCAAAATCCATGTGAATTCTTGGCAATCTTGTGAGTTCTTGACAATCGACCCGAAAACGAGCAAATGCGGCAGCCATGCGGCTTTGGGTTTGTTTTCAACAGGTTACGAGTTTTCTAATAATACCATAACTACACGCTTGACATGCAAGAGGTCACTGGTTCAAGTCCAGTATCGCCCACCATAGATTGACAAGGGCTTGCAAGGCTTTGCAGGTCCTTTTAATTTTCCGCCTGAACGGCTCCTCCGCGCTATTCCCCTCACAAACAGTTATCTTCAGAAGCAGTCCATCCCCGAGATTGCTATCCGGCGCCGGCCGGTATAATGTTGGATAAGAACCTCGAAGACCAGCCTGCCTCAGGATCGGAGGATTTTCAACCTCAAACCGGAGGATCGAAACTTGTTACCGTTCCAAAGACCAATACCCCATTCTCAAATGCATTTTTTCCAGGGCGATAGGCTTGCCAGGCTGCTTTGTGCTATATTCCTGCTGTTCGTTTCCGCTCAGGGCACAGCCGCGCAAACCTCGGGGGCAAAACTGTCGGAGCGAGAAAAATACCTGGAAGAGCTTCTCGGCTTCCTCCCCCCGGTCCGCACGGACCGGGGCATGGTCACCCGTTTCGACACCACCTGGCTCCAGTGGCAGAAACGCACCGGCGAACTTCCGCCCGATTTCGACAGGATGCCATCGCTACCGTTTCTTCCAGACCCGCTCGTCCTAGATGAGGGCGGACAGAACATCCCGGTCAGGACCATCGAACAGTGGCGGGAGAAAAGGGCCTGGATCGAGAGCCAGGTCAAATACTGGCTGTCCGGGACTTTCCCTCCTGCGCCGGACAACCTGCTGGCCGAAACGCTCAGCGAGGAAACCTCGGGGACTGTCACCTCCCGGACAGTCGAGCTGCGGTTCGGGCCCGGGCACAAGGCCGGGCTGACCGTGGAACTCCTTATTCCGCAGGGGGAAGGTCTCTTTCCGGTTTTCCTCACCCAGTGGAGCCATCGCAACTGGGCCCTGGTGGCCGTGCGACGGGGATATCTCGCCTGCATCTACGCCGGCGCGGATGAAAAGGACGATACCGAGGGCTATGCCGAGCTCTGGTACCCGGAGTACGATTTCACCCGGCTGATGCGCCGGGCCTGGGGCGCTCACCGGGCCGTGGACTACCTCTACAGCCTACCGGTCGTGGACCGGGAAAAGATCGCGGTCACCGGGCACTCGCGTAACGGCAAGCAGTCGATCCTGGCCGGCGCTTTCGACACCCGGATTACGGCGGTCATGCCGATCAGCGGAGGGACAGGCGCGGAAGTCCCCTACCGCTACACGGATGACAAGTTCGCCAATGAGACGATCCTCGAAATCACCTCGAACACGCCCAACTGGCTGCATCCGCGTCTGCGCTTCTTTGTCGGCCGGGAACACAAGCTGCCGGTGGACCAGAACCTGCTCATGGCCCTGATCGCACCGCGCGCCCTGCTGGTCAGTTCGGCCCTCACCGAATACGGCGGCAATCCCTGGGGTATCGAACAGAACTACCGGTCGCTCCAGCGGGTCTACAAATTCCTGGGGGCCGAAAACAAGCTGGCGATCGACCTGCGCTACGGGACGCACTGCCCCTCCGCCGGCGACATCGAAAACAACCTCGATTTCCTGGACTACGTTTTCGGCCGCACGAGCCGGGCCCCGCAGAACACCCTCTATTACAACTACACTTTCGAGGATTGGCGCAAGGCCAGCGGGGAACAAATCGATCCTCTCGCCTTCCCGGAAAAGGGCCTGGACGACCTGCTCACCGACAGCCAGGGACGGCGCTTCGATTCATTGCCGGCCTGGCAGGAGAAAAGGAAAGACGTAATCGGCCGGATAAAGCAAGCCCTGGGACATCAACCGCCGGCAGCGCTGAACCCGGGGCCGCAGCGGTTTTACTCCGGGGCGGACGACGACTGGCTGGGGATGGTGATCGGCAGGCCGGAAGCCACCGAGACCATGGGCCGGCTGGTGGTCCACCCCTACGGCGGGTCATTCGGCGATGACCTGTTCGGCTATCTCTACTACCCGAACACCGGAGACGGCGGCCTGCCCAAGAACCGTCTGCCCGCGGTGGTCTTCCTGCACAATTTCGCTTACCCGACAGGCTTTTCCAGCCTGAACGACCGGTTCGTGGAAAATATGGTCAGGCAGGGATATATCGTCTTCGCTTTCGACATGATCGGGTTCGCCAGCCGGATCGAAGAGGGCCGGCGTTTCTACGAACGCTACCCGCACTGGTCCAAGATGGGCCGGATGGTGGCCGACGTCCGGGCTGCCGTGGACCTGCTGCAAAACCAGCCGTTTGTCGACCCCGGCCGCATCTTCACGGTGGGCTATTCGATAGGCGGGACCGTGGCCCTGTTCAGTTCTGCGCTGGACGAGAGGATCGCGGGCGCGGTGTCGGTCTGCGGGTTCACCCCCCTGCGCCCGGCCGGGCCGGACAAGGGCCTGGAGGGAGTCCAGGTCTATTCGCACCTGCACGGCCTGATCCCGAGACTGGGCTTTTTCGTGGGGCAGGAGAGAAGAATCTCCTTCGATTTCCACGAGGTGCTGGCCCTCATTGCGCCCCGACCCCTGCTGGTAGTGGCCCCGACCCTGGACCGCGACTCCTGTTTTGCGGATGTGAAGACTTGTGTGGACGAAGCGGGCAAGGTCTACCGGCTGTTCGGAAGAGAAAACAACCTCGGCTTTTCCGGGCCGAAAGACTACAACCATTTCCATAACAACCTGCAGCAGGAAGTGCTCGAATGGTTGGCCGCAAATCCTGGGCGGTGAGGCGCTGTTGTGGAAATGGCGATGAATACTGGATATGCACTTGCTTTTCTACCTGTTAGCGATACACTTAAGTAGTAATTGATTCGACCGACAGAAAGGAAGAGCATGCCTAACCGGTTTACCCATGAAGAAGCAGCGCAGTACATCAAGATAGGCAGGCGTGGCGGTTCTATTTGAATAAGTAGGCCTATGGCTCAGGGCAGGGAAGTTGGAGAAAAAGGCAAACAACACATATTAGGGAATGACTTATGAGCGAAGGAGCGAACATTAGGCAAGCCTGGAATGCCTTGAGAGCAACCTTCCAGACACCAACTACCGATTTACTTTTAGAGTCATATATGATACGCTACTTCGAGAGGTAGGGACTCAACGTAATACCTCGTTTGGCTGTTCAATTCAACGTCATTGATCGAAACAGCTTGGCAGCTTAATCGCAACTTAGCTAAATTATTGGAAAGTTTGATCAGAATGAGAATAAAGAATGCCATTTCCCAAAATTGGAACAATTGAAGCTTTTGCAATGATAGTTGATATAAATGGCTTTACGCCGATGGTATCAAAGTCGACAAAAAGTGACTGTGTCGCTCAATTTGTCAGAGATGTTCTATCGGGGGGCGTTTGCATTGTTGAAAAAAACGGTGGTTTTGTCACTAGTTTCATGGGCGATGCCTTTTTAGGCATATTAGATAACCCTGATTCAGTTTTTATGTCATGTGTAGGAATAGCTAAAGATCTTGATCGGCAGTGCGAATATATATCTAACCATCAGAAGGAATATCTCAATGATTTGCATTATGTTAAAGGTGGAGCGGGATTAAAAATCGCAATAGAATATGGTTGGATAGACATTTCAACTATCTATAGTGACCTGCTCGGAGAACAAAGGTTGCTAATTGGGCCACCTATTAATTATGCAAGCCGGATTTTATCAGTTGGAGTAGGAAATAGGTGTCTCGTCGGACCAGAAGCAATGAATAATCAAGGGATGAATCAATGGAACAATAATGGACCTTATTCTGTAATTGTTAAGCCAAGCGAAGGCGATTTACTATATTGGGAACTGGACTTAGGAGATATTTGGAGAGAAGGAATAATTGAGAATGATGAGGAAACATATTGGGGATAAAGTGTGATCTTTCTAATCTAATACATCTGACTCAAGCTTTGTTGTACTTCACGCAATATACCTTAATTTAGAGGCTATAACTACTATGAATTTCTCAGAGATTGAAAAAGAAGTAATTTACTTAAGAGCCGTTAAGGAGATTGTGGACTCAATGGTGAATTATGAGGTGCTTAATTTAATTGGAAATGATCCTGATTCAGAAATTAGATTTAAATCGAGTATACACCAGAAATTTTTCAATATTATTTTGGTGGATTTTTTTTCGTCCCCAGGTAAGAAATTTATTATAAAACAGCAGCCATATTTAGAAATCCTATTTTTGATATGCCAGAAACCGAACTTCAACGAAAACGGGTCTATTAATAATCTTGTATTGTCAGTTGAAGAGTTTAAAAATTGGCTTGAGCAGGAAATTAAAGAGGAGATTTGGTTGCCTTCAATAGAAATGAATGGAGTCTTGTCACTAAAAAGAATTGAGTTTTTAAAAATATGCGGAAATATTTCAAAACATAATTTTACTAGATTGTCTATTGCAGTGAAGCAGCTTGAGCAGATTTTTAAAAGAAATAAGTTAAGTATTGATTGTGAAGACGCCTTGCTTATTCTTGATGAATTTTACGAGATATATCATACAGATATTTTCAATTATCTCGGTAGTACTATTGCTGAGTTTCTTAATAATATTAGATGGGGTATATATTATTATCTCCAGCCAGAGTTTTCGCGCTCAATAAAATGGGAGAGTGGAGATCCGCCAAAATATAAGTATACATACCCAAAGGGTTTAATAAATAAGTTTGCAAAAAGTTGCTATTTGAAGTTGATGAATGAAGTACGTAGTGAACCATACATGAGAAAATTCAAAGTTACAGAGATATTGAAACTAAGATATTAAGCTATAAGGATAGGGAAATTAAGTGTGCTTGACAGGCCTTAGTCTGACAGTTCATATTTGACTGGCTATATCAAATTTAGCATCGCTTACCGCTTCCCTCACAAAAACTTGTATTCTCTCAAAATTTATGGTATGATAATTAAAATCGGATTCATTCGGCAAGACGTTTTAAATGGCGTTATGCCTTACGCTTCAACAAGTTAAAGGTTTATTATATGAATCCGGAAAGCCTTTTGGGAAATTTCGAGCTGACCATCCACATCCGTTTCGCGATCGCCCTGGGCCTGGGCTTCCTGCTGGGCCTGGAACGGGAAGCCACCGGCCATGAGCTGAAACGGCAGGTGATCGCCGGCGTACGCACCTACTCGCTGATCAGCATGTACGGTTTCGGCTGCGCCTGGCTCTCCCAGCTCGGCATCGCTTTCGCCCTGCCGATCGGCCTGGTTTCGATCGCGACCCTGGCGGGACTGGAATACGTGGGGAGACTGAAAGAAGGCCATCACGGCTGGACCGGCTCGGTGGCCGTACTGATAACCTACATAATCGGCGCGCTCACTTATCTGACTAATATCTGGGGGCCCCTGGCCCTGGGCATAATCAGCGCGATCCTGCTGTCCGAAAAACCCCATATCGAACACATGGTCGAAAGCCTCCAGAAGTTCGAAGTCTTTGCGATCCTGAAGTTCCTGGTGGTCACCCTGCTCATCCTGCCGCTATTGCCGGACAAGGAATTCACGCAATTCAACCTGAATCCAGCCAGCACCTGGAAGATAGTCATCCTGATATCGACGATCGGGTTCACCGGTTATTTCATGGTCAAGAAACTGGGGAACCGCTACGGCCTGTGGCTTTCCGGGGTACTCGGCGGGATCGTCTCCAGTACAGCGGTAAGTATCGCGGTGGGAAGAATCGCGCAGCAGGCCCCCGAGATGAGCAAAAGAGCCCTGCGCAGCTCGCTTCTGGCCAGCTGCGTCATGTACGTCCGGATCCTGGTAATCATCTGGCTGGTGGGCCCGGTCTTTCTGCCTTATATCTGGTGGAAACTCCTTGCGCTGGCCACGATCTGCCTGGTCCTGGCGCTCTTGATGGGAACCCATATCTCCGTCACCTCGACGAACGTCGCCTCGACTCTGACCAACCCCTTCGAACTCACTCCGGCAATGGTTTTCGCCGTGTTGTTCACCTCTTTCAAGGTCGTCACGATCCTGGTAAAAAGTTATTTCGGAAACGCCGGCTTGTTTATTTTATCCTTCATTGTCGGAGTTACGGATATCGATCCTTTCATCCTATCCATCATCAATAATCCGGTCGTTTCCAAAATCATGGTGTCGGCAATCATTATCTCGATGATGGGCAATTCGCTGATCAAAGGGATTTACTTCGGCGGCCTGGCGAAAGCGGCGCGCAAGGAAACTTTCCTGCGCTACGGCCTGCTGACAGTCGCTCACCTGCCTTTCATCTTCCTTTGAAAGCCTTTCCCTCTCCCGCGGGCGACCCCGTACCGGGTACGGGGTCGCCCCGGCGAATACTTGCAAATCCTCAATTTTGTGTCAGTAACTCGAGCAGTGCAAAAACGTTTCTCATGTAGGGGCGCACCTTCAACCTGCATAGCGGCTTCCGCGTAGCAAGCGTGTGCGCCCGGATCAACCAGCAGTGGGCGGAGCACGCCGGCGAGCCTGGTGCTACCGAAAACCGTCTCCCGCCCAGGTGCGAAAATCCTTTGCCGGGTGGAATGTCAGGGTTATAATAACTCATACGCAATTGACTTCAAATATAGAGAATGCAATGAAGATTGATACGTTTAAATCCCCCCTGGCCCCCCTTTGCTAAAGGGGGGTGGGCCGCCTCCCCTTTCGCAGAAGGGGGATCGTGGGGGATTTTTTCATTCGTTCTTATTATTGCTTTAGTATCAGCCGGCTGAATACCGGATGTGAATAGTGAGTCGGCCGCGGACCGAGCGGTAATCCCCGGAGCCTGTTAAGCATACCCTGCCCGAAATAGAGCACCTGTTCCCGTTAATTCACGGAGGCCCTTATGCGCGCGTGTGGAAAAATCACGCTCCGTAGTTTCATGCTTTTCACCCTGATTTCGTGCCTGACGATTTCTGCCGCCGCTAATCTATCAGCAAAGCCCGAGCCGGCGGGCGCTGCGGCCTCTCTGGCCGGGCAGATAGTTTCCCTGGCCGGGACCGACCGGGGCGTGTGCTCCATCCTCGGCGCAAATGACCCGGCCCTGGCCTGCGCGCTGGCGGGAGAGGGGAAGTTCGTGGTCCACGTGATCGACCCGGACCAGTCCAGGGTCGAGTCAGGCCGCAAGACAGCGGACCAGCAGCTCAGCTACGGCCGATACCTCTGTATCGAAACCGGGGAATTCAGCCATCTGCCCTATGCCGACAATACGCTCGACCTGCTGGTCGCTTCGCACGACGAGGTTGCCGGCAAGCTGCCGAAAGCTGAAATCCTGCGGGTGCTGCGGCCCCTGGGCCGGGCGGTGATCCGGGGAGGGAAAGCCGGCAAGGGAGGACTGCAGGATTGGCTTACAGACGGCGGCAAAATCGTGGAGAAACCCGGATTATGGGCCGTGCTGATCAAGCCCGAGCCGGCAGGGATCGATGACTGGTCCCACTGGGAGCACGCCCCGGACAACAATCCGGTTTCGACCGACAAAGAGATCACCGCCCCCTACCTGACCCAGTTTTTCGGCCTGCCCTACTACATCTCCATGCCGGCCATCACCACTGTAGCCGGCGGCCGGACGTTCACCGCGGTCGGCCATATCGCCCACCACGAGCGGGAAGAGCCGTGGCTGAACACCCTGATCGCGCAGAACGGCTACAACGGGACCGACCTCTGGATGCGCAAGCTCCCGGACGGCTACCTGGTCCACCGGTCGGCCTTCATCGCCACCGATGAGACTTTTTACATGATCGACCCCA
>JAZDIG010000254.1:0-9421 GCA_043805105.1 Candidatus Glassiibacteriota bacterium
AGCTCAGGCAATGTGCAAGTGCCTGAATGACAAGTGTTTAACTCCCCTCTAGCAAGAGGGGTGCCCCGGCTTCCGGGGCGGGGTGTGTCATTCAAATCATCCTGAAAGATTAAATGTCAATGATAACAACTTAGCGCTTATGGGGGTCCGCCCCTACAAGGATTTGCGCTAATTCTTAAATCCGGATTAGAATCTATTGAGCGATGCGCCCAACGGCCAGAGAAACCGCCGGGCTAACGGACCAGTCCCGGCTCTTCGGCCCGGAAGCTTATCGTCTGGTTTCCCGCCTGTACTTCGATTACTTCACCGCGCAAGGCCGCCGAAACCCGGGCAGGTGGAGCCTCGTAGGCGTTGGAGTTGGCCGGGGTGTCGGCGATTTCGATCACGTGCAGGAACAAGTGGCTCGTCGTTTTTTGCGGATCGCCCACTTCGAAGCGGCCCACGCCCATTCCCTCCGGAGCCTGATATACCCCTGTCGGCTCGATTTTCCGGCCGCCCACCGTGAAACCCTCGACCCAGGTGACCGAGGCCGGTTCGGGCAGGAGCGTGGTCACTATCGCCCGGCCGCCGGAACGATCGATCACGAACCGCCGGCCGTCCGGGGAGGCCTGCGGATAGACCGGGCAATGCCAGAGCACCCTGGGCTCCAGGTCGGCCCTCTTGACAGTCACCCGGTCGAGCACCACCAGGAAGCGGTCGGAGACGAAAGCCACCTCGCGCGTCACCCGTTCGGCGCGGTCCGCCGGATAGGCGGCGGTCAGGTCGCCGGCCACGTAAGCCAGTCCGGCCTCGTCCAGGTAGTCCGTAATGTCGCCGGTTTCGGAGCGCTTGTTTGCCAGGTACTTTTCGAGCGTACCGTCGTTCTGGCTGGAGAACACCCGCTGGCCGCCTTCATCGCCCGGGAGCGCGGGATCGACTATCAGGATCGTGTTATGGGCCACGCTGCGGTGCCAGTATTCGGTGCGGAAAGGACCCTCGAAGGTCAGGTAGGCCCCGCTGTCGATCAGAAGCGGCGCTCGGTGGAAAATATCCAGATGGCCCTGGTCGAAATGGCCGTGATCGCCGAAATAGTTGCCACACTTGAAAAAGACCGTGACCCCGTTCTCCTCCCAGCCGCTTTTCCAGACCGCCATGCCGGTCCACTCGCGGCTGAAAAGGACCCGGCGCGGCAGGGAGCTGACCGGCGCACAGTCACGTTCGGGATCGTAGAACAGGAAATAGACGTAGGCGCTCGGCTTTTCCACCACCCGGCCCTCGTTCTCGCGTACCAGCTGGTTCAGGAAACTCTGGCCCACCGGGTCGCCCAGCCCCTGGACCCGCTCGCTCACCGCCCGGAACGAGTAGAAGTCCGAGGTGAGGCTGTAGCTGTCGCCCAAACGCAGGTAGGTGCCGTCCGGGTAGCGGCCGTAGATGTTGAAGAGGATTTCCCGGTGCAGCCAGCCGCCCTGCTCCCGCTCGATGACTTCCCACAGGTTCTCGCCAGTGGCCGACTGCCAGCCGGAAATGAAATGGCCGATCATCCAGAGTGTGTACTTGCGGCCGTAGCCGAATCCGTTGTGCACGGCGCCGTCCTGCAGCCGGCGGGCCGGGAAGAGGCGTTCGAGGTAGTAGCTGCGGGCAAAGTCGACAAAGCGCTGCGCCTGGGGATGGTGGCCGTAGAGGGCCAGCCCGGCCAGGGCCACGCCCGTGGCCCAGCCGTACATCCGGGTGTGGAAGATGTGCGAGCCGCCGCCGAGCGCCCGGACCAGCTCGTCCGCCTCCCGGGCCAGGTGTTCGACCACCCGCGCCTTTTCTTCTTCAGTGAAATCCAGCCGGCCGTAGAGCCAGTCGAAGCCGATAGCGACGTTGGCCAGATTGACTCCCTGGGTGGTCACACCGCTGGTGTCGCGCGCCGACAGCATGGCCTCGATTGCCCGCCTGGCGTAGAAGGCGGATGAATCCGAGTCCTCCAGCAGCAGGCTCCGCAGGGCATCGTTGGGGATCGAGCCTTCGAGCTGTTCGAACGCGACCGAGGCGTCACCGCCGGCGGCCCGTCTTCTTACTTCGGCCAGGGTCAGGCCCCGGCCGCCGTCCCAGCTCTCCGCGCGAAAAAAGAGCCGCGGGTGCGCAGGATGCACCGAGGCGGCCGGAAGCCGGAAAGCAGCCAGCAGGCAGAAAGTTAGGGCCGTCAGCATCTCTTTTCCGTAAATGCGCACGGGGTCAGCTCCTTGGCGCCACTGGCGGATAGAATTTGTTTTCCAGGCTGAGGTCCACGGTGGCTAAAAACTTGGGCGGCCGCCGCACTTTGGTGGCCTGTTCGAAAGCGAAGGCGATTTCCAGGAGCACCGGTTCGCTCCAGGCGCGGCCCCAGAAGCTCACTCCGAACGGCAGGCCGAAAACGAAGCCGGCCGGTACGTTGATGTTGGGGTAGCCGGCCACCGCCGGCAAGCCGCCGCTGCCGCCCACGAAACGGTCGCCGTTGACCAGGTCCAGCGGGCAAGCCGGCCCGCCGCTGGGCGCAAAGACCGCATCCAGCTTGAACTTGTCCATCGAGGCGTCGATCCCGTCCTTGCCCGCGCGGCGGCGGCACTCCTTGACCGCTTCGAGGTACTCCGGGTCGGTGAGAGGGCCTTTCTTTACCGCCTTGAGGAAGATGTTCTGGCCGAAATACGGCATTTCCCGGTCGGCGTTCTGGTCGTTGAACTGAATCAGCTCGGCCAGGGAATGCACTTTCGCATCCGGGCCCCGGCCGGCGAGATAACGGTCCAGGTCGTTCTTGAACTCGTAATCCATCAGCGTGCCGCCCTGCGGCCAGAGGCTTTCGAACTTGTATTCGAAGGGATCGACCAGCTCCGCCCCGGCCTCTTTCAGCACGGTCACGCAATGTTCCAGCAGCGGGTCCACCAGCTCCGAATAGCCGAACTCCCTCCGATAGATCCCGATCCGCTTGCCCCGCAGGCCGTCCGGATTGAGGAAGCGGGTGTAGTCTTTTTGCGCACGCTCGGTGGCCGGCGCTGTGGCCGGGTCCTCGGGGTCCACTCCGGCCAGCGCTCCCAGAAGCAGAGCGGCATCGGCTACCGTGCGGCACATGGGGCCGGCCGTGTCCTGGGTGTGCGAGATGGGAACGATCCCGCTGCGGCCGATCAAGCCCACCGTGGGCTTGATCCCCACGATGCCGTTGAGCGAGCTGGGACCGATAATCGAGCCGTTGGTTTCCGTGCCGACCGCGCCGGCGCAGAAGTTGGCCGAGGCGGCTACTCCGGAGCCAGAGCTGGAGCCGGAGGGGTCGCGGTCGAGGGCGTAGGGGTTGCGGGTCTGGCCGCGGATTGCACTCCAGCCGCTGGAGGATTTGTTCGAGCGGTAGTTGGCCCACTCGCTCAGATTAGCCTTGGCCAGAACCACCGCGCCGGCCTCGCGCAGTTTTGCGACAAGGTGCGAATCTTTCAGCGCGAACGAGCCTTCCAGGGCCAGGCTGCCGCAGGTGGTGGGCATCCGGTCGCCGGTGTCGATATTGTCCTTGACCATTACCGGGATGCCGTGAAGGGGCCCGCGGTCCTTGCCGGAGGCCAGCTCGCGGTCCAGGCCGTCCGCTATCTCCAGCGCCTCTGGATTGACTACGATAACCGCATTCAGGCCGTTCTCCCCGCCGTCCAGCAGCCCGATCCGCTCGATGTACTTTTCCGTGAGATGGCGGCAGGTGAATTTCTTCGAACGCAGGCCCTCGCCCAGGCCGGCGATAGTGGCTTCCTCGAATTCGAAAGCGGGCGGGCCGGCAGGGGCTGCCGGCTGTTCCTGTACCTGGCCGGAAGGCGCGCAGCCGATTGCCGCCAGCGCAGTCGACACGCCGAAAAAGGCTCGCCGGTTCAGTTTGTTCTCGTTCATGTTCACCTCGCGAAGGGGAGGAATTGACGGGCCTGGAAAAAGAAATCGTGATTTTCGCGGAGTTATTCTCTGCCCGACAGCCAATCCGTCCGGCATGGGCGGGCCTTACCTGCCGTATATCAGCGCAAGCTGCACGGTCTATTATAACGCAGATTCGGCGTGTTGGAAATGAATAATCCCGCCGGACAACCTGCCGGGCGCACAAAATGAAAAGGCGCAGCCCGCCAAGCAGGCTGCGCCTTTTACAACGGTCGATTTATGAGGGAACTCAGTCCCTTTTCACTGTCCGGATCAGGTTTCCGGCGTGGTCGTGGATATGCGCCACCAGGGGGGCCTTGCCCAGGGCGTGGGTGGCGCAGGCCAGACAGGGGTCGTAGGGCCGGAAGGCCATCTCCACCAGGTTGAGCATCCCCTCGGTGACTTCCGGGCCGTGGACCATGCCCCGGGCTGCCTTCTCCACGCTCATCGCGATCGGCGCGGCGTTGTGGTTGGTGGCCACGATCAGGTTCAGGCCGGTGATAATCCCGTTCTTATCAGTCTTGTAGTGATGGATGAGGGTGCCCCGCGGCGCCTCGACAATCCCCACCCCCTCGCTGGGGGTCTTGGTGGGCAGGTTGCGGATGTCGTCGCTGGTGATTTCCTCGTCCTCCAGCAGCTCGTTCATCCTCTCGGCGGCGTAAAGCGCTTCGATCAGCCGGGCCCAGTGGAAAGCCAGGGTCTGATGGGCCGGCTTGCCGCCCAGCACCTGGAACATCTTCTCGAAAGCTTCCTGGGCCAGGGGCGTGGCCATGCGGTCGGCCACGTTGAGCCGGGAGAGGGGCGCCACGCGGTAAATGCCACTCTCCGGGCCGTCGACAAAACCCTGCCAGCCCACTTTTTTCAGGTAGGGGAAAGTAATGTAGGTCCACGGCTCGACGTGTTCGGCGATGTAGTCGGTGTATTCGTGAGGCCCGAATTTCGCCACTTCCGCGCCTTCCGGGTCCACCACCCGCAAGCATCCGTCGTAGAAATTGGGGCAGTTGTTTTCGTCCACGGTGCCCATGGAATAGGTGTGGTGCGTGAACGCCTCGCTCAGCACCAGGTCCACGTAGCGTTCGTTCTGCAGCACCACTTTGTCGAAGATTGCCAGGGCTTCTTTGGCGAACTCCAGGGCGAATTCGGCGCTCTTCTTGAACTCATCCCGGTTTTCTTTGGTGATGCCCTTGGACACGCCGCCGGGCAGGCCGAACACCGGATGGATCACCTTGCCCATCATGGTCTGCAGCATGGCGCGCAGCTCGCGGCGCACGCGGATCACCCTGCCCGCGATCTCCAGCCCCACCTTGGCGATCACGCCCAGGATGTTGCGCTCGCCGGCCGGGGCGTCCGGGCCCACTACGAAGTCCGGCCCGCCCAGGTAGAAGAAATGCAGGAAGTGGTCTTCGACGAAAAAGGTGCTGTAGGCCAGCTCGCGGAGTTTCCTGGCCGTGGAGGTAGGCTCCACCTGGTAGAGGTCGTCCAGGCACTTGGTGCTGGCCATGTGGTGCGCGGTGGGGCAGACCCCGCAGATGCGGGGCGTGATCCGGGCCAGCTCCTCGGCCGGCCGGCCCACGCAGAACGCCTCGAAACCGCGCAGCTCCGGCACCTGGAAGAACGCCCGCTCCACTTCGCCCTGGTCGTCGAGAAAGATTTCGATCTTGCCGTGCCCCTCGAGCCGGGTGATCGGATCTATCGTGATTTTCTGTCCCATGTCAGCTCAACCTCTGCTTTAGGATTGAGGAGGGCAGGCTGAAACGGTAAAAGGTTCCCAGTGGATCAGCCAAAGTGGCGGCCAGTTCGGCGCACTTCTCCTCCTGGTCGGCAGCCAGGAGCGACCCCACCGCCGAAAGGAACTTGGCGCCCTGGTCGCGAGTTTCGGCGGTCGGGCCGAAACAGCCGCGGCAGGGCATGTTGCCCCGGATACAGAGCTCGCCGCAGCCCGAGCGGGTAGCCGGTCCCAGGCAGACGAAACCCTCGACCAGAAAGCATTTCTCCGGATCGGGCTTTTCGGTGGCCACTCGCCGGAAGCGCTCGATAGTGACTTTTTCGGGCTTACTCTCTTTGCGCGGGCATTCATCGCACAGGCACTTCTCCGGCGCCAGCACCGCCCCTTTGGCTGGCAGCTTGCCTTCCAGGATCGCGGTCACCGCTTCCACTATCAGCTTCGGCACGGGCGGGCAGCCGGGCAGGTAGTAATCCACCTCGATCACGTCGTCCAGCTTACGAACGGTTGCCGAAAACTCGGGCAACTCCAACTCGTAGCCGTTCACCCGGGTTTTCCGCTGCGGCAGGACCCGTTCGGCATTGTCCACGGACGGGCTATCGAAATACTTGCGTTTGAAACTTTCTTCGCGGGTGGTCGAGTTGGAAAGCCCCGGGATGCCGCCCAGGTGCGCGCAGCTGCCGAAAGCGATCACCACCGGGCACTTCTCGCGCAGGAGCTTCACCCATTCTTCCTGCTCGCTGGTGCGGACCGCGCCGTTGATGAAGACCACGGCCACCTCCCCCGGCTCCCAGCTTTCGACGTGTTTTTTCTTGAAGTCGAGCGCCACCGGCCAGAGGGCGATGTCCACCGCCTCGACCACTCCCAGGATCGCCTCGTTGAGGTCGACCACCGCCTCTTCGCAGCCGCCGCAGGAGGCGCACCAGTAAAACGCTACTTTCGGTTTTGCCATCGGTTCACCTCCGTATCTCAGGCGGCTCCGCTTACCGCGGCGCTGCGTTTTTGCCAGTTCAGGGGGCCGAGAGCCTTGAGCTGTTCGGTCATTTCCCGGACGACCCGGGCGAACTTATCACCCTCGGAAGCCGAAATCCATTCCAGGCGCACCCGCTCCTTTTCGATGCCGAACTGGTCGAGCAGCTTCATCAGCAGGGGATAGCGCCTCATCGCCCGGTAGTTTCCCTCGCTGTAATGGCAGTCCCCCGGGTGGCAGCCGGCGATCAACACGCCGTCTGCGCCATCGGCCAGAGCGGTGACCACGAAGGTCGGGTCCACCCGGCCCGAGCACATTACCCGCACCGTGCGCAGTGTCGCCGGGTACTCCAGGCGGCTGGTGCCGGCCAGGTCTGCGCCCGTGTAGGAGCACCACTGGCAGAGAAAGCCGACTATTACCGGTTCGAAATTCTGCTCTGTCATCTTGACCCGGCTCCAGTGTTTGTGTTTGTTCAGCGCAGAGGGTCCTCAGGAGAGAACACCCTCGACTTCCGCAATTATCTGCCTGTCCTCGAAATTCTCCTGCTGGGCCGCGCCGCTGGGGCAGCCGGCCACACAGGTGCCGCAGCCCTTGCACAGCTCCTCGTGCACCACCGATACGCCCTTTTCGCGGTCGTATTCGACAGCGCTGTACGGGCAGTTGGCCACGCAGATCTGGCAGCCTCCGCAGACATCCTCGTTGATCCGGGCGCGGATCGGCTCCAACACGATGCTGCCCCGGTCCATCAGGCTCAGCGCACCCGCGGCCGCGGCCGCGCCCTGGGCCACCGAATCCGGGATGTCCTTGGGTCCCTGGCAGCACCCGGCCAGGAAGATGCCGTCCGAGGGAGTGTCCACCGGCGCGAGCTTGGGGTGCTTTTCGGCGAAGAAGCCATCCTTGCTGCGGGTGATTGACAGCACCTGATTCAGCTTTTCGGCGTCGGCGCCGGGTTTCAGTCCGGACGAGAGGACCACCATGTCCACCGGCACGCGGCGCACCATTCCCAGCAGGGTGTCCTCGGCCACCACAATCAGCTTTCCTTCTTCCTCCGGATTCTGGGCCACGTCGGTGATCTCGCCCACCTTGCCCCGCACGAAAGTGACGTCCTCGGACAGGAGCCTCTTGTAAAACTCCTCGTAGCCCTTGCCGAAAGCCCGCATGTCGATGTAGAAGTTGGTCACCTCCGCCCCGGTCTTCTCCTTGACCAGGTGGGCGAACTTGAGCGAGTACATGCAGCAGACCCGCGAGCAGTACTCCTGGTGGTTCATGTCGCGGCTGCCAACGCAGTGGACGATTGCCACTGCCTTGGGAACGCGGCCGTCGGCGGTGACGATCTTGCCGCTGGTGGGTCCGCTGGCGTGGCAGGTCCGCTCGAACTCCAGCGCGGTGATCACGCCAGGGAGCCGGCCGTAGCCGTAGCGGGCGATTTCCCTGGCGTCGAACACGTCGAAGCCGGTGGCCACTACCACCGCCCCCACCTTGAGCTCGCGGATTTGATCCTCTGCGCCGTGGTTGATAGCGCCGGCCGCGCAGTTGTCCTCGCAGGTCTTGCAGCCGCCGGTGCGGAAGTTCATGCAACTGTCGCGGTCGATCACCGGTACCCGCGGGACCGCCTGCGGGAACTGCAGGTAGATCGGCTTGCGGCTGGCGAGCCCCTGTTCGAACTCGAAGGGGATCGGCCGCGGCCGGCGGTCGGTGATCTTGGCCTGCTTGATCGAGCCGGTTGGGCAGATCGATTCGCAGGCGCCGCAGAGCCGGCATACTTCGCTGGGCTCGTGGAAGGGCGTGGTCACCGTGCGGTAGCCGCCCCGGCCCTCGAAGGCCAGCGCGCCCACTTTCATCACGTCCTCGCAGAGCCGGACGCACATGCCGCAGAGGATGCATTCGCCGTGCTCGCCCACCAGGCAGCTTTCCTTGGCCCTGGGCGAACGGAAGCGGCTTTTGGTGACCCCCAGCTCGGCGGCCAGTTTCACCACCGGCTCGGAGTGGGGACAGCGGGCCAGCATCAGTTCGGCCAGTATCCGGCGGATTTTCTGCACCGGCTCGCTGTTGGTCCGGATTTCCATCCCGTCGGCGGCCGGCAGCGTGCAGCTCGTGTAAAGCCTGGTTCTGCCGCGCCGGGTCACCTCGACGGTACAGAAGCGGCAGGCTCCGTAGGGGGACAGCGACTCGTGATTGCAGAGAGTGGGAATGTGGAGGCCGCCGGCGCGGGCCGCTTCCAGTACCGTGACGCCGCTCTCCACTTCGATTTTCCTGCCGTCGATAAATAGGCTTGGCATGATCTGACCCTTTTAATGACGGATTATGGCTTCCTGGTTGCAGACGTCGAAACAGATGCCGCACTTGGTGCACTCTTCCTCGTCGATCACGTGCGGCCGCTTATTTTCTCCGCTGATCGCATTCGACGGGCAGTTTTTGGCGCAGAGCGTGCAGCCGTTGCATTTATCGGCATCGATACTGTAAGTGACGAGAGCCTTGCAGGCGCCCGCCCGGCAGCGCTTTTCCTCGATGTGCTCGCGGTATTCATCCGCGAAATATTCGAGGGTGGTCAGCACCGGGTTGGGCGCGGTGGTGCCGAGCTGGCAGAGGGAGGCGTCGCGGATCACTTCGGCCAGCTCCTTCAGCAGCTCCAGGTCTCCGGGCTGGGCCCGGCCCTCGCAGATGTCCTCCAGCAGCATCGAGGTGTGGATCAGGCCCTCCCGGCAGGGAGTGCACTTGCCGCAGGACTCGTCCTTGAGGAAGTTGATGAAGAAGCGGGCGAAGTCCACCATGCAGGTGGTCTCGTCCATGACGATCATCCCGCCCGAGCCCATCATCGACCCCACCTCCACCAGGCGGTCGTAGTCGAT
>JAZDIG010000255.1:0-8499 GCA_043805105.1 Candidatus Glassiibacteriota bacterium
CTGCTGGCCCGGCTGATGCTGGCCGGGGCCAACGTGCTGGTGCTGGACGAGCCCACCAACGACCTCGACCTGCCCACCCTCGAGGTGCTGGAGGAACAGCTCGGCAGGTTCAAGGGCTCGCTCATCATGGTCACCCACGACCGCTATTTCCTGGACCGGGTGGCGGACCAGCTTTACGCGTTCGAGCCGGACGGGACGATACGCAACTACCCGGGCAATTACAGCTTCTACCTGAAGTGCCGGGAAGAGGAGCGGGGGGCCCGGCGGGCCGAAACCCAGGAACGGAAAGCGGAACAGGAGGAACAGCGGCCCAAACGGGAATTCGCCCTGCACTACCTGGAGAAGCGGGAGTTGAAGGGTATCGAGGAGCGGATTCTGGAAGCGGAAAAGGCATTGGCTGAGGCCCGGGCCTTGCTCGAAGACGGCTCGATTGCCTCGGATGCCTCGGCCCTGACGCGGGCCTTCGAACAGGCGCGGGAGCGGGAGGCGGAGGTGGGGAGGCTGTATGAGCGCTGGGAGGAGCTGGAGCACAAACGCGACCATCAGGAGTAATGGCGCAGCTTTGCTGCGCCTGGGGCGGCGGGCCGGCACGGTCATTGCAAGAACCACGTGGGCGGAATCCCGCAGACTGCGGCGGTACGCAATGACCGTGCCGGCTCGCCCTCCACCACGGCTCGAAAATCCCGGATGACACGGGTCAATAACCGGATGTCACGGCTGCTTGCCTAAACCGCCCAAAGGCGGCCGCAGGCCGCCAGGGGTGACACACCCGCTAATCGAAAGAATTCCTCGAAACTGCTCCGGGGTAATTCGCCCCACCGGGCCAGTCGAAGGGGAGACCGGCCGGTCTCCCGGTCCCCGTACCGTAGGAGCAGTTCGCGAACCTCCCCGGCAGGCAGGGTTTTCTACTCCCGGCCCCACCAGGCCGGGCTTTCCGTGGGCTGGATGTAGTAGCCGGCGGCAGACCGGGCCACGGCCAGCGCGTACTGACGGTCGTCCATCAGGCTGGGCTTGCGCACAGCGGTCGGCAGGATAGTAGTATAGACCCGGATCGAGTTGCCGTCCCTGGTGATAAGCTCCTCCCGCCAGTCGCCCAGCACGTCCGCGATGCACACCGGCTCGCCCTCGTAGGTAGCCAGCACCTTCCGGGTGTCCCAGTCGATTATCTTGCCGTCCGCGGCCAGAGAGCGGATCAACCGTCCATCCCAGAACAGCGGCAGGCCATAGGGCTGGTCCCAGGCCGCCAGGTCGCGGAAAAGCTCTCGGCCGTCGGCTTGCACGATCCAGGCCCTGGGTTTCTGGTTTTCCACAGCCGATAATATCCAGCCTTCGGTGCGGCCGCTCACCAGCCCGCCCCAGCCCACGTCGTGCACGTGGGCGCTGCCGGTGATGCTCCAGACCACGCGGCCCGCGCAGTCGGCCAGGATCAGCCCGGGGCGGTCCTCGCGGTATTCATAGCGCTCCAGGCCCAGGAAAGTTTCCACGCCCGGCAGGTCCGGCCGGATGTCGCCCACGATGCAGATGTCGGGCTGGTCCTGGCTCAGGCTGCCCCAGAGGATGCCGCCGTTATCGTCCACGCAGGTCGATCCCACCAGCACCTCGTCCCGGCCGTCGCCGTCGAAATCGGCCACGCCCAGGCCGTGGGCGCCCCTGCCGAACGGCTCGCCTTCGAAACGCTGAGAGAGCTTGACCTGGTCGAGAGTGCGCCAGCCGGTGTCCCAGAGCACGGTCAGGTCGGCGCCGCTGAAAGCGGTGGTGCGGCAGTAGCTGTAAGTGCCGCGCTGGACGATCACCGAGGGCCGCTGGCCGTCCAGGCAGGCGATCCCCAGCATGTTGCGGTTGGCCAGGTTGTAGGTGGAGAACTCGTTGCCGGGAATTGCCGCGGCCAGCCAGTCGGGCCAGACCTGGCGTGTCCGGTCGCGGCCGTCCGGGCCGATCACCACCAGCCACTCGCGGCCGTCGTCCGGCAGGGTATTGATCGCATTGCCTTCCACGTCCTTCAGGATCACCTCGCTGCGGCCGTCGCCGTCCAGGTCCCAGACCACCATCGGCGCGTACCAGATGCCGCGCTCGACTCCGGCACCGAGCTGCCTGCGCCAGAGGAGCGTGCCGTCCAGACGGTAGGCTTCCACCTTGAACGGGTTCGGCTCCTGCCGGCAGATCTGCCCTTTCACTTTGCCGTCCTCCGGCACCGTGCCGCCGTTGACATCGATCCGGTAGTAGTAGGGGTCCTTGTTGCCGTCCGGCTGGCGGATAATGAATTCGTAGCGGCCGTCGCCGTCCAGGTCGCCCACGGTGAGCTTCTGAAACGATGAATCAGTCCGGGTGGGGATCACGATGCAGTCTGAGCCGGTCCTGGAGGCGGTTATCTGGACAGTTTCGCTGATCCCGGTGGGAGTAGTCACGTAATAATAATAGGTTTTTCCGGCGCTGGTGGTGCTGTCGATGAAATTAGTGCCTGAATTGTTATCGAGAAAAGCTACCGAAATGTATGGCCCTCCCGGCGCCTCGGCACGCTTGATCTGGTAGCGGGCCTCGGGCCCATCGGACTGCCTGTAGCGCCAACTGATAAAGACTTTGCCGCCCTCCAGCGACAGGGCCACGAACCTTCGTCCCGCAACCTCGCCGAATGCCGGAGGCAGTTGCGAAAACTGGCCGGATAGAAAAACCGCAAGCAGAATGCACAGGCTGCGGACGTACATGGCGGGACCTCCGTTTGGAGTAAAAGCAGGGGATTTCGTGTCCGGGTGCGGCCCTTCAAGTAAGACGGCCGCCGAAAGCGGAACCGTCCATGCTGCATTAACAGCAACTGCCCTTTGGTAAATATTCCGATCCGCGCATTTGTGGGCAGCTCTCATTTTTCCAGCGACCCCACGTACTCGGTGCTAATCACGATGTCATCGACCCAGTAGGTGCGGTCGTGATCGCTGTTGCCGCTGTAATTGCCGAACATCGCCATATTCAGCTTGAGAGTCTCGGTGTCCCGCCAGCGAATGCCGTCCATCCGCAGGATTTCCCTGCCGTCGATCCAGAGCGCCTGTTCTCCGTCCTTCTTGCCCGGCTGGTTGCATTTCACCAGCATTTCGTAGCAGTACCATCGGCCGCGCTCGATGAAAAAAGGCTCCGCCGGGAAAAAGTAGCTGCCCCAGTATTTGCCATCCGCCGAGGGAGGCATGTCCGGCCAGTAGGTATAGAAAGCGATTTTCCCCGGGGGAGGCATCGCGTCCATAGCTACCGGCTCGACATTCGCGATGAAACGGTCCGTGCCGTCCGGCCTGCGGCCCGCCCCGCCCAGCACCGAGCGGGGGTTGTCCGGCCGGCAGGCCCAGAACTGGCACCAGTGCATCCCGCGGCCCTCGAAATTTTCGGCAAACTTTGCGTACCAGCGGATGTACACCCGGTCATAGCCGGGCAGGAACCAGGTCATGATCCAGCTGTCGGACTCCTTGAGGATCCGCCCTTCGGTAAGCTTGCCCTCCCCTTCGTAGGCCGGGGCGGAGATCCGGTAGGATTTGCTCCCCGAATGCACGTTCCTGGCTCCGGTCTCGAACCCGCCCCGGGCCGGGTCATCCCGGTACTTTTCCCAGCGGTCACCCAGAGAGCCGGATTCGAAGTCCTCGCTGAAAATCACCTCGCCCCGGATCGGCGAACAGAACAACATGGCGGCCAGTAGCGCACCGGAAAAAGAAATAAGTCTTGCGGTGGACATTGGCAGAACTCCTTTCTGTCGATTTTGTACAATCCGTCCCAGTCCGGACCAGCCATCCGGCCCGGCGCAAGAACACCACCGGCCGTCAGGGGTTTTCCGGCTTCCGGAAGAAATTCGCCCCGGCCAAGGGCTGGCAGACTTCTGCAGACGCCTGCTGGCCGAGCCGGGAGTAATATTCCTTTTCGAGCTTGGCGAGCAGCCCCGCCACCGCGCTCAGGTGGCAGAGCACCACCACACAGCCGCCGTGGCCGGCCCCGGTAAGACGGGCGCCCAGTACCCCCTCGGCGCCCAGGGCGATATCCACCAGCCGGTCGATCTCGGGCGTGCTCACCCGGTAGCCTCCAGGCCGGTACAGGATCAGGCTCCCGGCTTTATCCAGAGAGGCCAGGGTGTCGCGGTCGAAAGTGCTGGACCAGGGCGAACAGACGCCGTCCCGCCAGCGGTTGACCCGGTCGCCGTCGTGGCTGACGTTCATGATGCGGCCGAATTCCTCCAGCCTGCCCTCTTCGAGGAGACTGGCGGCCATGCGGCTGCGCTGACCCTCGGCGATCCCGTACAGGCATACGTCTCGCACCGGATAGCCCTCCGCCGGCTCGGGATGGGTCTGCCAGACCTTGCGCAGGGTTTCAGCGTGCTGTTTGCCCGACTGTTTTTCGGCCTCCCGCCTGCCGATCCGGCCGGGCAGCTCGAGCAGAATTTCCATCAGCCGGCGGTCGTCCAGGGCCAGGCTGTCCGGGGTGAAATCACGCAGCCGGTTCAGCCCGCTTGTGTCCAGGCCGTGTGCTCCGACAATCTTTTTCAGCAGGAGAAAGCCTATTTCGTAGCTGGCGATCCTTTCGTTGAACGCGTGGCGCATGGCCTCGCCCTTGCGGCTCACCAACAGCGAATTACAGATCACCACCCGGTATTCGGGCGGGAATGAGAGGTGGCGCACCGAAAAGGGGAAGAAAGCGATGTGAGTGATTTTTCCCTGCCGGCCGAGCAGGATGGCGGCATGGTCGCCCTTGCCGCCCCGGGTGCCCACGAACCATTCAGCGATTCCGCAGTGATCGATAAGCGAATCCGCCTCGGCCTGGATCCCGTTGAAACGGCAGAAAAGAAGCGCCATGGCTACCACCAGGGCGCTCGAGCTGCTCAGGCCCACCGCCATCGGCATGTTGCTGGCCACGGCCGCGTCCAGGCCCTTGAAGGAGGCCGGCGGGAGGGCTTTTTCTTTCCAGAGGAAGTTGGCGAAGTAACAGCCCGAGGCTCGCGCGTAATTACTCCAGTCGCCGCTCAGGCCCCCTTGCGCCAGCCGGGGGAGGTTCTTGGCGGTCCAGTCGTCCCAGTCCTTGATCGGCTCGGCCGGCAGCTCCTCGCTGATCCGGAAACTCCTCCTGGCGAACTGCGGATCGACGTTGACCAGGCGGACTGTATCATCGTTCCGGGCCGCAGCCACCGCCAGGGTTTCCTTGACCGCGATCGGATTGACCGGAAATCCCCGGTGGTCCACGTGCATGCCGATCAGGTTGATCCGGCCCGGGGAGCGGACGATTGCGACCGGGCGGTCGTCGCCGAATTCCCGCCGGAAGGCGTGGAGCGCCTGGAGGGCAAGGCTCCGGTGCTCGGCCCTCAGGCGCTCGTCCGCGCCGAGGTTCTCCTCGAACTGGAGGTCCAGACGCCCCTTCTCGAGCTCCTCGAGCCACTGCGCCGGTTTAAGTTGGCCGACAGATGGGTCCATGCTATTTCCTGCGTTCGACTGTCTCGAATTCCTGCCTCAGCTTGGCGATCCGGTTTTCGCCGAGAACTCCCCGCCAGGAAGAGCAGGGATAGATTATCGAGCGCCGGCCGACGATCGTGCCCGGGTTAAGGACGCTGTTGCAGCCGACATCGGTGTTGTCGCCCAGAACCGCGCCGAACTTGACCAGCCCGGTGTCGATCACCCCGTCCGCTCCCTTGACCTTGACCGTTTCCCAGGTGAGCTTGACATTGGAGATTTTCACTCCGGCGCCCAGGTGCGCCTTGTAGCCCAGGAGGCTGTCGCCGACGTAGGCGAAATGCGGGACGTTGGCCCGCTTGTGCAGCACGCAGTTCTTGAATTCGCAGCTGTTGCCCAGCACGGAGCCGTCCCCGGCGACCACGTCCTGGCGCAGGAAAGCCCCGGCCCGTATCTCGCAGCCTGCGCCGATTATCGCTGGCCCCAGGATCACCGCCCCGTGCAGAACCACCGTTCCGGGACCGATCTGCACCTGTTCGCCCACGAACGCGCCGGGACTCACCTTCGCGCCGGGGTCGATACCCGGCTCGATCTTCCGGCTGATAAAATCCTTTATCCTGGGGATTGCCTGCCAGACGTAGTCCAGGCCAGCGTACAGCTCGGGGAAGGGAGCTTGCTCCAGGTCAAAGAAATCGGCGGCGGTGAACATGAGTCGCTTACTCCTTTATGCCGAGATTGTCGGTTATCCGGTTGGCTTTCAGCAGGTCGAGAACCTTGGCGTGCAGGTTCTGATTGGCGGAGCAGACGATGTTGTAGCGGTTCTCGACCCTGGCTTCGAAATTCACCTCGCGCCCCTCGAAAGTGGTGACCGTGCAGCCGGCTTTCTGGGCGATGGCGATGCCGGGGAAGATGTCGGTGTGCGGCTGCTTGAAGGCGAAGTAGATATCCACCTTGCCGGAGGCCACGTCGCAAAATCCGCTCGGCCCGCCGTTGGGCAGGATGAACTTGACCTGGTTCAGCAGGAATTTGAACCGCTCCGAGCCGGGGTACAGGTAGTGTGGCTTCATCAGATAAGTTTCCAGGAAAGCCTCCCGCAGCTCCCGGGTGTCGTTCGGCTTATTGGCCTGGGCTTTACCGAGCTGATAGTCGGTGGTGATCGGGCATTCGTAGCTGCCGGCTGCATCGCAGAAATAGACCGTCCGC
Organism: Candidatus Glassiibacteriota bacterium; assembly: GCA_043805105.1. GTDB lineage: Bacteria > Gemmatimonadota > Glassbacteria > GWA2-58-10 > GWA2-58-10 > JAZDIG01. The sequence continues at coordinate 6,609 of JAZDIG010000255.1, forward strand.
GCCGAACAGTCGGCCACGATCGCCACCAGCGGCCGGGCCTCGGCTTCGTTCTCGGGACGGGTGTAGATGGCGAGGGCGGAGTACCAGAAGGCGGGGATGGAGCGCTTGTACAGCAGGCTGCCGTCGAAAGGATCGCTGACGAAGTACACCGGCTGGTCGAGGCTTTTCTGCGGAGGGCGTTTCCGTTCGATTTTGCGGCGGCCCGCCTCCTCGCTCAGCATCACCGCATCGATTCCTTCTTCTGTCAGCCGCTCGATGAAAAACTCTTCGAGGTCCTTGTCCACGCGCAGGGTTTCAGGGTCCCAGTAGCGGTAGCTGCCCTGGCTGGTATCTCTTTGCTGGACCACTTCCGCCCCGGACTCGGGGGCCAGCTCGGAAACTCTCCTCACCGCTTCGACAGCCAGTTGCAGGCCGAATTTGACCCATGGCGACGCTGATCCCGGATCGTACATCCTCGACTCCCTCTCTGCTTGATATGATGAGCGTTATCCCAAATTGTTCACAAAATATCATAAATCCGCGTAGGGTCTTCCGGCGGTTCGACCGGGACGGCCCGGCAAATCCCCCCTGTGTACTACTTCGCCGAAGGGGGAACAGATTGCCGTAGGGACGACCGGCGGTCGCCCGGTGGGCCGGGTGATGGGTTCAGCGGCCCGCTACGGCACCCGAACTGAGCATGGGTTGTCCGGCGATATAGACTTCCAGCGGCCGGAAGAGCACTTTCCCAGTCACGTTCTCGATTTCGGCCACCACCAGGTCCGCTTCCCAGCCCTCACGGACCGCTCCCACGCGCCTGCCCGCGGCGCCATCGTCGAGTCCGGCGACCCGGGCCGGTACCGTGGAACACATCAGCGCGGCCTGGCGGATCGCTTCTTCCAGCGGCAGGGCCGGATGATGGCGGACGAAGTTGCCTTCCATCTCGCAGCTCAAAAGCTGCACCGTGTTGGCGAATACGGTGTCCATATTGGCGGTGGAGCCGAAAAGCGAATTGAAATCGCAGGTCTGTGCCTCGGGTTCCCGGATTTCGTTAATCCTGCCGTCCCGGCCGCGGCGGCCGACCACCGAAATGCAGCCGGCCCCGCTGTCGATTTCACCCACGATCCCGTTGATCTCGAACCTGCCCGGCGGGGGATCGCAGGCGAACATGACGTCGCTGACCGCCACCACCCGCTGGGCTTGCTTGCGCGCAATCGTATCCCTGAGCACCCGCCGGTCGACGTGCACGAAGTCCACGATCAGCTCGACTGTCAGCCGGTCGTCGCGCAGGGCCCCCTCCAGAGTGCCGCCTCCGTAAAAGGCTTTCGTGTTGGAGCCGGATGGCCCGTTGTACAAGTGGATGAAGTAGGTGAGGCCGCGATCCACCGCCCTGGAAAGCTGTTCGGCGGTGGGCTTGCAATGGCCGGCCCCCACCACCACTCCCCGGGAGGCGGCGTATTCGATCAGCTCCAGGCTGGCCTCCCCGAACTCCGGGGCGATATTGACCAGGCGCAGGGCGCCGGTTTCGAGCAGATCGTCCAGAATCCTGCGGTCGGGCCGGAAAATGTACTCCGGGTTGTGGGCGCCGCAGTTATCCGGGTTCATGAAGGTGCCTTCCACCAGGGCCCCGCAAATTTCCGCGCCGGTCCTTTCGCTGCGCCATCTTTCGCGGAACAGGGCCATCCCCTCGAGGTAACATCTGATTTGATCCAGGGGAGCGGCGAGGGTGGCGAGGAAAAGGCCGGTGACCCCACGTTCCGCCTGCGCCCGGGACACCTGGCGGAGACGTTCGACGTGCCACTGTGGGTCATCCGGTTTTTTCAGCAGGGCCACACCATCGTTAGTGTGCAAGTCCACCAGCCCGGGCAGGAGCCAGGCCCCGTCCAGCTCGATCACCTGAACGCCCCGGACTCTG
>JAZDIG010000256.1:0-3833 GCA_043805105.1 Candidatus Glassiibacteriota bacterium
GAATTTTTTCATGAGCTTCCAGTCTTTTTCCGTGCTCCAGAAAAAATTCAGCCGGTTGCGCGCCATCCAGAGGAAAAAGCCGGGATTGCCCCGGTCGGTCAGGCTGCCCTCCCAGGTCATGCGGCCGGCCTCGACCTTGCCGTTGGAGACCCAGAAGCCGCGGATGTCAACAGCCGGCGACTCCTGGATGTCCAGCCGCTCCAGGGCGATTCTTTCCCGCCGCGGCACGATTTCCCCATTGGCTCCCGGCGCGTACCAGCGGCAGCCGAGCCGCGCCAGCAGGTCGTAGACCGCGTAGAGGGTTCCGGCCCGGGTCCTGCCCCTCAGAACCAGAACGTTCCGCCCTTCGATGTTGCCGCTGCGGATCAGATAGCTGTCAGCGCTTTCGCCGGATAATTCCCGATCCAGGGCGGCGTATTTGCCGGTCGAGGCGGCCCGGCCCACCACGATCAGGTTTACTCCCGGCGGGAGTTCGGCTCGGCTGTCGACTTTCGGCAGGACCGTGCTGTCGGCCTCATTCAGGCCTCCTATCCGGCACAGGTATGTTCTCAGCTCCACCGCCGCGAAAGCCTCGGTGCAGGCCGCAGCCGCCTCGGAGTCCTGCGGGTCGTGCCAGCGGACTTGGTCCTGAGCGTCCGCCGCCTCCCGGACATCGGCGAACCTGCCGCAGCCGGTCACGATCACGCAATCGGAACGGCCGTCGGCCAGGACCGTAAAGCTCCGGCCGGCGCAGGATTGCCACAGGCAGGAAGCCAAAGCGGCTGAAATCAGAGTAAGCAGAAGGTATCCGGTTTTTAGCATGTTTCGCCCCGGCAGACAGTTGGCGGGAAAGGCGGCCCGAGGAGCGCCCGGGAAAGAGCAGAATATGTTTTCAGCATTGACCTGAATATCGGAATTGCCGAAACCAATATAACCGTGGCTTGATGAATGTTGTTTAATAATTCCGCTGTCATATTATATTTCAGGTTCAAGCGCGTAAATCAATAGTTCGCTCTCACGTTATCGCGGAGGCATCAGATGCAGGTCAGGATAAACACTATTGCATCCCGACTGGCAGTGACGGCCTGTTTGCTGATTGCGACTTTTTCGGCAGCGGAAAATTCCCGGGCCGCAGGCTGGACTCCGGAAGAAATGATGAAAGTCAGGAGCCTGGGTAATGTGGCGATCTCGCCGGATGGGAAGAAAGTCCTCTTTACCGTGACCGAAGCGGTCATGACCGAAGAAAAGAGCGAATTCCTGACCCAGATTTACCAGGCCAATGCCGATGGCTCGGGCGCTTCCCAGTTCACCCGGGGCGATAAGTCCTCATCCAGCCCGGCCTGGTCCCCGGACGGCTGGTACATAGCCTTCATCTCGGGCCGCTCGGGCAAGGACAATCTCTGGATCATCCCCACGATCGGCGGGGAAGCGCTGCAGTTGACGGATGTCAAGACCGGGGTGAGCGCTTTCAAGTGGTCGCCGGATGGGAAAATGATCGCTTTCGTCAGGCAGGATGAAAAGACCGCCGACCAAGAGAAAAAAGAGAAGGACCGGGATGATGCCCGGCTGGTGGACGGTAACCTCAGGATGAACCACCTGTGGGTGGTGGAAGTAAAATACGAAAACAGCAATCCGCCTGAGCCGCGCCGCCTGACCGGTGGAGCTTACAGCGTGAGCCCGGCCTATGCGGGCGGGGTCGACTGGTCGCCGGACGGCAAGGTAATCGCCTTCTCGCACGCGCCATCGCCGGTGGCCGATGACTGGATCCGGGCCGATATATCCCTGGTGGAAGTGGCCACGGCCGAGGTGCGGGAGTTTCTGCATTCCACCGCGGCGGAGCTGTCTCCGCTGTATTCGCCCGACGGCCAATGGCTGGCCTTTATGAAGACCGATGATCCGCCCACCTGGGCTTTCACCACCGACGTCTACCTCGTCCGGCCGGACGGCAAGGAATTGCACGGTTTGGCCTACACTTTCGACCGCCATCCCGGTCTGATCGCCTGGTCTCCCGACAGCCGGAAAATCTATTACTCGGAAACCAGGGGCACGGTGACCCGGCTTTCCAGCCTGCCGACCGACGGACAGCCGCCCGAGGACCTGGACCTCGGCACGCGAGTCATGGGGAGCCTGAGCCTGAATGCCGGCGGCAAGTACGTGGCCTATACCTCTCAGACGTCCCATGAGCCCGAGGAATTGTACGTGTCACCCCTGAAAGACTTCTCCGGGCTGAAAGTGAGCGCCGTAAACACCGGTTTACCGGACTTCGAGCTCGGCCGGACCGGTATCATCCACTGGAAATCCACGGATGGAAAGGAAATCGAGGGACTGCTGACTTACCCGGCCGGGTACGAAAGCGGGAAGAGTTATCCCCTGCTGGTGATTATCCACGGCGGCCCGACCGGAGTCTTCACGCAGACATTCATCGCCGGCCGGTCGACCTATCCGATCGCCGCTTTCGCCGCGCAGGGCTTTGCCGTGCTGCGCTGCAACATCCGGGGCTCCTCGGGCTACGGCAGGGACTTCCGCTACGCCAATTACGGCGACTGGGGCGGGATGGACTATCAGGACCTGATGGCCGGGGTGGACCATCTGATCGAACTTAAAATCGTGGACCCCGACCATCTGGGGGTGATGGGCTGGAGCTACGGGGGCTACATGACCTCCTGGATCATCACTCAGACCAAACGCTTCAAGGCGGCCTCTATCGGGGCGCCGGTTACCAACCTGATGAGCTTTACCGGCACCACGGATATCACCGGGTTCATCCCGGATTATTTCAGCGGGAATTTCTGGGAAAAATTCGAGGCCTACCGAAAGCATTCGGCCATGTTCAATATCGGCGGAGTCGCCACGCCCACTCTCATCCAGCAGGGTGAACAGGACGTGCGCGTCCCGTTCGGCCAGGGGATGGAGCTCTATACGGCGCTGAAACGCCAGGGGGTGCAGGTGCAGATGGTCGCTTACCCGCGGGAGGGCCACGGGCTGGGCGAGCCCAGGCACGTGCTGGATGCGGCCCGGCGCAACCTCGAATGGTTCACCAGCAAGCTGAAATAGCGGACGGCACCTATGGCAAATTTAATCGAGAGAATTCTTCGATGCTTGCTTCGGAGTAACACAAGCCGGGAAAACACTGCGGCGGTATCTGATTATTTCATGATAGGGGAACCTGATATTCAAGAGGGCGCACACGCGGGTGCGCCCCTACGGGAGGTATGCCATTGGCAAGAAGGTGCGTAGGGGAGGGTTTAAAACCCTCCCCTACAACATTTATGGCCGGTCAGGCTTCGACCGCGAACGAGGGCTGCCGGGTCCGCCAGCGGCCGCGGGTGAAGTCCGGGAATTTGACTGGAGCGCTCCCTCCGGCGATCGACTTTTCGGATAGGGCCACCAGGGCGCTCATCGCCACCGAATCATAAACGTCAATCGGAGTCTGAACCCGCTTGCTCACCGCATCGAAAAATTTCCTCAGCTCCAGGTAGTCCGTCCCGCCGTGGCCGTATTGTTCCGGGTTGTCCAGCATCCGTTTCCACCAGGAGTGCTCGTACTTTTCCTGATACGGGGCGAACGGTTCCCATTCATGGTACTGAGGGCTGACGCCGGTCAGGTAAACCGCCTGCCGCTGTTCGTTGTAGAGGCCCAGCGTGCCCTGGATCATCCAGCGGTTGTCGTATGGCCGGGGAAGCTGCATGTCGTAGTTGATCACGATCGTGCTGCCCCGCCGGGTGCGGATCACGGTGCTGACTATATCGCCCTGGGCGTAGCTGCGCCGGGCGTTCGGATGGTCCGGCCCGAACTTGCGGGCAAAATAGGCGTTGATCCCACTTGAGCGGGTAGCGGTGCTGGTCAGGTAGTCG
>JAZDIG010000257.1:0-5041 GCA_043805105.1 Candidatus Glassiibacteriota bacterium
CCGGCACAGCTCGTTCGGATGCTCCAGGATGTCCATCCAGGTATTTTCCAGGCCCCGGATGAAGTGCACCCTTTCGTAGATGGACACTCCATAGGCCAGGAGGAATTTATCCCCCGCCTCTTCTCTGGCCCTGGAAAGTCCAGTCCAGCGGGCCGGATCATCGATGTCCGGGATTCTGAGCCCGGCGAAATCGCTCCAGCTCGCCAGCGGGAAACGGACCACCTGGCCCAGATTGCAGACGCCGATGTTCTCCCACACCGCTCCCCATTCGTCCGCGCCCCGGGAGGGCCGGTCATCCGGCGAGGGGGACATGCCGGTCCAGGCGAAATCGGTGCCGAACGGCTGGGGGAAATCCACCGGCAGCCGCGTCGGGTTGGCAAAGGTGATGGCCCGGATAACCGTTTCCCGACTGTCAGGCATGAACGGGCTCCCGGTTTGACAGAAAATCAAGGGCGTTAGAAGCGTGTTGAATAAACCTTCCGTTATCGGAAAAATGGAAAATCAATAGAGAGGCATTGCTGTAAGGACCTATGTAATTATCTATATTGCAATGTGTTACCGTAGGGGCGACGCATGCGTCGCCCCTACAATCCATGTTTCTTCCTTAAAGGCGGAATTAATTCAACACGCTTTTAGGGCTGCTGTAAAATTCAGCGCCAATTTTCATAATAATTCACGCCCAGCGCTTTCAATTCGGCAAGCTGTGGCTGCAAGCGGGCGCAGAAGCTTTCCCAGTCGCGGGCGGCGGCCGGCGACCAGGCGACCTCCGCCAAGGCGATCAGGCGGGGGAAGACCTGCCGGTCGGTATCCGGCTCGGTGACTGCGATATGGGTCCAGATGTTGCCCTGCAGGCCCAGGACGTGCCCGGCTTGTTCCCGGTCGAACCCATCCGGCACCGGCTCGAAGGAATAGGCTTTCTCCACGGAAGTTTCCTCGTGAGTGTAATCGAGATAGCAGTGGCTGGTGGGGGACATCACCACGTCGTGGCCCTGCTGCACAGCCTGGATGCCGCCTTTCATCCCGCGCCAAGACATGACCGTGGCGCGGGGCGCGAGCCCACCCTCCAGGATTTCGTCCCAGCCAATCAGGCGCTTGCCCCGGGCTTCGAGAATTTTTTCGATCCGCCGGACGAACCAGCTCTGCAGCTCATTCTCATCCCGCAGCCCCTCGGCCTTCATCCTCTCCCGGCATTTCGGGCAGTTTTTCCACCTAACTTTCGGCACCTCGTCCCCGCCGATATGCACGAACTCGCAGGGGAACATGTCGGCTACTTCCTCCAGCACCCCTTCCAGGAACTCGAAAGTGGCTTCATTGCCGGCGCAGAAGACGTTCTCCTGGATACCGGGGCCCTTGAAAAAGGGATAGATTTCGAACCGCTCGCCCGTGCAGGAAAGCCAGGGGTAGCTGGCCAGGGCGGCCAGGCAATGGCCCGGCATTTCGATTTCGGGGACGATCTTCACCTGCCGGTCCGAGCCGTAACGGACAAGCTCCCGGATCTGCTGCCGGGTGTAATAACCGCCCGCCTTATCGTACTGCGGGGCGAATTTCGCGCCGACCCGGGTCAGCTCGGGGTACTTCCTGATCTCGACCCGCCAGCCCTGGTCGTCCGTCAGATGCAAGTGCAGGACGTTCAGCTTGTAGCGGGCCAGGAGGTCGATATAGCGCTCGAGGTACTCAAGGCTCTGGAACGTGCGGCTACAGTCTATCATCAGGCCCCGCCAAGGGAAGCGCGGCGCATCCTCGACAGTCACCGCCGGCAGGGACCAAGCCGAATCGCCGGTTTTTTGTCTGCCCGGTTCGAGCAGCTGGAGCAGGGTCTGGCAGGCGTAGAACAGGCCCTCCGGCCCGGAGGCCTTGGCCGTCACCCGGTCGGGAGTGACCCGTAATTCGTAGGCTTCCCGGCCCGGGCGCTCACCCGGCGGGGAAGTCATCAGGACTATCGTGCCCGGCTCCGGCTTCTCCGGGCCGGACATGACGGCCAGCGCGGGTTCGACTCCGGTTTTCCGCCCCAGGCAGCGGCGAAGATACTCGGCCACAGAACTGTCGGCGGCCCTGGACATTATCACTGTCCGATCGGAGAGGATAAAACTGCCCTGGCCGGCCTCGATCCTCACCGGCCGGGGAATCACCCGGAATTGTTCGGCCCGGACTGGATCGGTACAGAGAACGGACGCAAGAAGGGAAAAGGCCAAAAGAGGGGACATCCGGCTCATCTGCACCCCCATTCCGCAAGGGAAAAGAAGATCGGCGGCGGAGAAAAATCGGCCCGCCCGCTCAAATTGGAACCGTCTCCCCTGATTGTCAATGAGTGCGGCGGCCGGCTGAGGCATTTCGCCCAGAGAACTCTCAGGATTGCAAGACCGGGTGACTTGCTTTCCATCCGCCGGTTCAGTTTTGCAGTCAGGATTCAGCCGGTCTTCGAGATAATCTTGCCATTCTGACGCCGCCGAGTTATTTAGATTCCAGATTGCGGCCGCTTTCCGGCCCGCTGAATCGACCGGCAGTTCCAGCCTTTCTTTTTCCGAGTTCCGTAATTCTGCAACCCTGCATTTACCTGCGCCCGGGAATTACTGTACCCAAATGCAGGATCGCGTCCAGGAGGATAAATGAATGGAATGTGGAAAAAATCTACGTATCCGGCGGCCATTCTGACAGCTATTTGCCTGGGCCTGGCTCCGGACTACCTCTCCGCGCTGGAGATTCCTTTGAACGTGGAGGAAGCCGATGGCTACGGCCGGCGCGCCGAGGCGGTTTCCGTGGGAGTGCCCCTGCCCCGCGGAGCGGTCAGGGACCTCTCGGTTCTCGGCGTAAAAGGCACGAAAGGCGAGGCCGTCTCCTGCCAGTTCGAAAGGCTGGCCGCCTGGCCCGACAGTTCGGTCAAATGGCTGCTCGTGGATTTTTTCGCCGATTGCCCGGCCAATGGTAAAGCCAGTTACTTATTGACCGACAAGGGCGCTCCGTCCGGTTCCGCCGCCCGCCTGAAAGTTGAGGAGAATCCTGAAGTAGTAACCGTTGAAACAGGCGTGCTGCGCTGCCGGCTGGACCGCAAGCGGTTCGATCTTTTCGGCGAGGTCTGGCTGGACCACGACCACGACGGCAGTTTCAGCGAGGCGGAAAAGGTGACCCGGCCGCAGCCCGGCACCGGGATAAAGCTGACCGACGACCGCGGCCGGGAAATCACCAGCCGCCGGGGTCTCGTGAAATCGTTCGAAATCGAGGCCGCCGGCCCGGTGCGGGCCACCCTGGCGGTGAAAGGGACCTTGGGCGACCCGGACGGCGAGCCGTTCCTGGATTACACCGCGAGGCTTCATTTCTACGCCGGTAGCGGATTGGTGCGGGTGTTTTTCACCCTCGAGAACCACGATTTCACCGTGCCCCTGCCCGGCTCCCACTGGGTGCTCGGCCGCCCCGGCAACGTCCTGTTCGAGGACCTGACCCTCGCCGCAGACCTGAAATTCGAGGGCCCCATCCAGATGTCGGTCGGCGACGGCAGGCGGGAAATACTGGACCGGGTGGTGGTGACCGACCGGGGCGGGATCTACCAGGAATCCTCGGGCGGCGAAAACTGGTTCCAGCGTAACCACATGAACCGGGAGGGCAGGATCCCGCTGCGCTTCCGGGGCGCGCAAACGTTCCTCGACGGCGTGGAGCCGTACCCTGCCGAACGGCCGGACGCCTGGCTGCAGGCCGTGGACCGTCAGTACGGCCTGGCCGTGGCCGTACGCCATTTCTGGCAGAATTTCCCCAAGTCCCTGGCCGTGACCAGCGCCGGCACGATGCAGGTGGGGCTCTGGCCTGAAGAGTTCCCGGATTTCCACGAGCTTCAGGGTGGTGAGATCAAGACCCACGAGGTGGCCTTTTACTTCCACACCGGCCCCCAGGGAAGAAGCCGCAGCGAAAACCCGATCGCCGGAGTAATGGGTGCATTTCATAAGCCGCTCATCGTGCGCGCGCCTGCCGAAGTCTACCTGGCCGGCGGCTTTTTCGACGATGCCCCGGCTTACGACCCCCGGCGCCTGGCGGTCTACGAGCGCTACCAGCAGGCGGGCCTGACCAGCGCGCCGGTCAACCTGACCAGCGACAATGAGGCGATCGACGAATACGGCTGGCGCAATTTCGGCGATTCCTGGGCCAAGAACGAAGCCGACAAGACCGGCGGGCCGCACCAGGGGCGGCTGGTGGTGAGCCATTACAACCTCGAATACGATCTCGGCTACGGGATGCTGTTCCAGAGCCTTCGCACGCTTGGGGCGGCGCCGGAGCTGAGCCGCCACTGGTGGGACCTGGCGGAAGCCGCGCTGCGCCACGAAAGCGACATCGACGTCTACCATTGCACCACCGATCCACGAGCCAGGGGCGCCTATAACGGCGGTAAATTCACCCACACCCAGCACGGGGTGGAAGCCGGGCTGGCCACCCACCGGGGCGGCCCCCGCCTGCACTGGTTCGGCACCCTGCGCTGGCCCTGGGGCGAGGGCGGCTCCCCGGAATCCGGACATTTCAACACCCGCGGCCAGATGTGCTACTACTATCTCACCGGCGACCGGCGGGTCCTGGAATCGGCGCTGGAGCAGACCGAGCTGGTGTACCGCAAAGTCACCGAGGGCATCCACCCGCAGATCGACCAGATGAGCCGCGAAGCCGGCAACAACCTGCAGATTCTGACCGATGCCTTCCTGCTTACCTGGGATGACAAGTACCGCCAGGCCGCCGAAAAAGTCCTCGAAAGCACGGCCCCGGAAAAGCAGTGGTACACGAGCGCCGAGGGCCGGGCCGCGGCCGCGGCCGACCAGAAAGTCGAGGGATTCTGGACCGCCGCGATCTGTATCGACGCCGCCGCGCGCTGGACCGGGGTGATGGAGGAAAAAACCGGCCGGCCCTACCGGCTCGGTCGCGACTACGTTGTCGCCTACGCCGATTTTGTCAGCCGCTATCTGGCCGGCGGGCCGCAGGTCGGCTTTTACTCCTCCTGGAGCCCCTCCGCCGGCGGCCGGGGCGAACACGGGCCCTGGACCTACCGGCTGGCCGACATCCCGATGTA
>JAZDIG010000258.1:0-10459 GCA_043805105.1 Candidatus Glassiibacteriota bacterium
CGCGGCCGGGCAGCCTGCATAACGAGCGCTGGGAAGGCGTACTCAACCACGGCAGCGAATCCATGCCCCAGGTAGGCGGACCGTCCTGCGGCCCCTACAACAAACGCAACGAAATAGACAGCGACAGGTCCGGTGAATTCAACTTTTATTATTCCCCCGTTGACCGCAGATTTCACCTGCTGGGCGCCGAAACAGGCTGGATCAAGGTGGACTACAATTACGACAATCGAGTGGATATGCTGTTCCTGATGGAGGATACCGATCGGGATGGCTTTTTCGACACCTGGAAGTTCGATATTGACGGTGACGATGACTTCGAGCGCATCTGCCGGGCGCCTCGCGACAGCGCAGCCATATATCATTTCGACTATAAAACCCTGCACGAAGCTTATTTGCCGGTCTTGAAACAAACTCTGGATGACGACCAGCAGTTGATTACGACTCTGAAAGCTGTGCTGGATAAGTATGGGAAAAAGGCCGCTGATGATCCCGTGGAAAACTATTTCGATACGGAGCTGATCAATTACGGCAGCGATTTCCGCCTGGGAGAAAAAATCAGGAACAGCCGCGAAGCTCAAAGATATTATTACGACCTTGTCAGAGAGCGCTACTGGTGCAGTCTTCGCGCTGTGGCCCCCGTTGCGGAGAAAGCGAATTTTCCGCAAATCGAAGAGGCGTATGAAACCGGTCAGTTCGGTTTAACGGCTCGCTTATTGAAAGGCTACCTCGATGGTGAAGCCGGCGAACGCTGACCCACCACTCCGATTCAGAGCGACATAACGGGCTTGACCCCTCTCCGGATAAGTTCGACCGGCTATTCCTGCCCGACCTGTTTTCAAGGTCTACCTTACCCTGACGGCCGTGATAATTGCCCATCGCTTCACCGCTTTTTCTGCCTTCTTGCCAGACGGAATAATCTCAAGCGAAAATTCGATAATCATAAGGGGTCCAGGCTGAATACCGACCATTCAATCGTCCTGACGCTGGATGGGCAGCGATCGGCCATGCCTTTTGCGGCTGTTGAGCGGATAACCTGCTCAGTTGATTTAACCCCTTTGTCCAGGTTTCCGGATATCGTTCCAAGTATGGTCGACAATCAGGGAGGATTAATACTCTTTGGTCAATACCCCAAGGCGTCCCGGACTTTCGCTGCGGGGGACCGGGCTGGAAAACCAACTTATCCTCGCCGACCCATCCACTCGGGCTATGGCCCTGGAACTTGTGGCCCTTAGCGGAGTAATTCATAGTGCGGTGCCAAAGACAGTCTAAGCCGAAAGCCTCCTGACTGTATCGGGAAGGGCGAATTTGCGCTCCTATTGGACAAATAGAGGCAGTATTCATTATACATAAAGTGATTGCGATTTAATTAATTATCATTGTACGTAGGCTCAACAGGGAGGCCTGACGGTTCCCCATTTTATGGATTAATCCATCTACCCCGCCTCGAAGCGGAGGATCGGGGAACTCTTGATCCATGACCGGCAGGCGATCGGTGGTGTCAGCCTGCGAAGCGGAGGGAAGCTGGCTGAGAGAAGATGCACACGCTGCCGGTGGGCTCTGTAGAAGCCTGGAGCTGTGGCTCCGGCGCAGAAAGGAGGCCGTATTGACTCTACCTGTTTTCAGAGTTCTTCATCAAGTGGCTGTCCAGGACAGTCAGCCTTGGGAGACTTATACCCACAAAAGTGGAGTCACATATGAAACTAATCCGTATAACACACATTCACCTGATCAGGCTTCTGATTGCAGCCGCGATCTTCTCCCTGCTGCTCCCGATCACCCTGCCGGCCCAGGTGGCCGAGGGTAAGATCGAGGGTTACATCAGGGATAAAGACACCGGCCAGCCCCTGGCCGGAGCTCAGGTGACTGTCGAAGGCACCAACCTCGGCAACGTGACTAACGCGGATGGCTACTATTTCATCCTGAACGTCCCGCCCGGTCTGCGCACGATCACCACCAGCTATACCGGCTATCAGAAGACCAGTGTGGGCGAACAGCGCATCATGGCGGGCTATACCACCACGGTCGACTTCCTGATCAGCTCCACCGTGATCAGCCTGGAAGGTATCGTCGTCGAGGGTGAATCCTCGCCCCTGCTTCAGCGCGACAACGTCCAGACCCGCCAGAATCTGACCCAGGAGCAGACCGCCGAGGTGCCGTACGACGATCTCAACTCGATTATCGGCCTGCAGGCCGGGGTACGCCAGCAGGGTGATTTCAACTTCACCATCCGCGGCGGCCGCCAGAACGAGGAGGCGCTGTACGTGGACGGCGTGCTGGTGCGCAATTTCTCCACCGGCCTCAATGAACAGAGCCCGGTCGACAACAGCACCTGGTTCAAAGTGTCCCCGTATGCGATCGAGGAAGTCAGCATCATCACCGGCGGCTTCCAGGCCGAATACGGCAACGCCCAGTCGGGCGTGGTGAACATAGTCACCCGGGGCGGCACGGAAAAATTTTCGGGTACCGTGTACTTTAAAACGGACGAGGTCCTGCCCAAGGAAAATAAGTACGGCTTCAATATGCTCAGGGCCAACGTAGGCGGGCCTTTCGTCACCCCGAACTCCAACTTTTTCGTCGCTGTCGAGACCCGCGGCGAGCTGGACCAGTCGCCCCGCAAGGGTGAGGAGTACGGCCGCTTCGTCGGGATTACCTCAACCTTCTACAAGGGCTTCAACAAGCTGCTGGGCGGCTACCTGAGCGACAACGGCATCGGCTACGAAGACCTGCCCAGGTTCGACCTGCCCAAACGCGGGGCCCGGATCGGTGTCGAGGGCGACGAGTACCTGCTGAGCGGAAAACTGCTAATGCCCCTGGGCCAAAGAGTCACGACTCTGCTTACCTACAGCCAGAACCGCAACCAGGGGATGAATTTCACTATTCAGGACAACCTGCTGAACATGCCCGGCCGCACCGCGAATCTGAACCGGACGAAAAACGGTATCCTGGGTATCGACTGGGACATCGCCAAGAGCGCCAGCAGCAGCTATTCCCTGCGGCTGCGGGCCAGTGGGTACGAAAATCTCTTGAAGGATGGACCGATCGATCCCGGCTGGGCGGACGACGACCTCAGCACGCTGGGACAGTCCGATTTCCGCGATGGGAACCTGGTGGACGGCCGCAGCACTTTCCTCAACTTCGGCCTATCCGATTACAAATTCCTCTATGGCGACTTGCTCAACAAGATGGATGCCGCCGCCATCGAACAGAAATTCGGGCCGCTCAATCGCTGGGAACAGCACCTCAGCTCGCCGGCGCTGCAGAATCCGTTCTGGGGCTGGGGTTCGCTGGTCGATGATGGTACGAGCGTGGACGTGCTTAACCAGCGCGAGCGCAACGCCACGATCAAGCTGGACTTCGACTCCCAGCTCGACCACTACAACCGCATCAAGATGGGTATGGACGCCAAGATTATCAGTATCCAGGGGCTCAACCTGACCAACTTCGGCGGCATCACCAGCGGGGATGCCCAGGACTACTACGGCGCCCATCCCTCCCTGTTCAGCGCCTACGCCCAGGATCGCGTGGACGTGGGCGACCTGGTGGTGGATTTCGGCCTGCGCTGGGACCGGATGAACCCGCGGCAGAGTTTCCCGGCCGAGGCCGGGGCGGGGCCCAACGCGCCACAGGTCGCCCCGCCGGTGAGTAACGCGCTGAGTCCGCGGATCGGCGTGTCGCACCCGGTCACCGACCGCACCCAGTTCCGTTTCAGCTACGGACATTTCTACCAGGCGCCCGCCTTCGACCTGATGTTCTCCCAGAAAAACGTCCAGGCCCTTTCGATCTGGTCGATCACCGGCGATAAAGACCTCGACTTCTCCAAAACATCGGCCTTCGAAGTCGGCTTCACCTCGCTGCTTTCGGACAACCTGGTCCTGGACGTGGTCGGGTATTACCGCGATTTCGAGGGCAATCTGGCCATCCGCTACTGGGTACCCCCCTACTTTTCCCAGGCGCTGCCGTTCGTCACCAACCAGGATTACGGCAATTCCAAGGGAGTGGACGTCACCCTGCGGCGCCGCCTCGTCAAGTACCTCGGTTTCGACATCGCTTACTCCTTCCAGAAAGCGCGCGGCACCGGCAGCACTCCGGACTTCTTCGAACGCCCGGACCGGCTGATCGACGTGGTAACCGGGGAATACATCGAGCCGCCGGTGCGTTTCTGGCCGGTGGGCAACGACCGCACCCACACCCTGACCGCTCAGGCCAACCTGCGCCTGCCCGAGGATTTCCGCCGGGGCAGTTTCACCGGCAAGCTCCTGGGCAACACCAGCTACTATTTTGTCCAGGGTTTCAGCACGGGTGGATTTGCCGGAGTACACGAGATTCAGGCGCTGAGCGGATCGCGCGTGCCGCTGATCGATCCGAATTCGCTGCGCGGACGCGGCGGCAAGAGCACCCATCTGCGGGTGACCAAGCGCTTCGCGCTGGCCGGCCGGCAATCGATTTCCGGTTTCCTCGAAGTGCGCAACCTGATCCAGTGGAACGCCGACAAGGGCGTCTTCCCGGCCAGCAGTGACCAGTTGACCGCGATCCAGAACGAGTTCTCCACCGGGACCGGTGTGGCCGGCACCCAGCTTATCGGCAGCTACACCACCAATCCGGTCAACGCCTATAAGGATAACCCGGAAACCGCCGCCCAGGCCGCGCTGCGCGACTACAACAACGACGGCTCGATCAGCCGCGCCGAACAGTTCGTCGCCGAACGCCTCGACCAAGCCATAACCGATGGCTGGAACGCGGGCGGTAGCCCCAGGCTGTGGCGTTTCGGCCTGGAGTACAACTTCTGAACCTTATGCGGTCGTGAACCGGCGAATTGTCGAAAGCGAGGTATTTTATGCTGAGGTTTAACCGGTTTCTCTTCAGCTTTACCGCCGCCCTGACCCTGCTGAGCTTGCTGCAGCCGGAAGCGGCGCAGGCAAGGAGACGCAAGCTGGTGATCAACAACGTGGATTTCACCAGCGTCAACCAATTCGGTACTATCGCGGATATTTACTGGCCGCGTGGCAGTGGCATTTCGTACCATTACGAATCCGCTCCCTGGTTCGGGGCGCTGCTGGACAATAACGGCGACGGGCTCTACACCGATACGGTGGTGGTCAACCAGAAACTCCCGGAGATGGTCCCGGGATACCTCGATCCCGCCAGTAGTACGGTCAAATGGCCCGAGCCATACTCGAACCTCAACGACGACCTGACGCCCAACACCGCCGACCTGGACGACTGGCCCGATCTGTTCAAGGTCGATGGTCAGCCGGACCTGCGCGGCGACCAGGATATCGTGGTGGCCATTCAGGACATGACCAGTGATAAGTTCGAGGCTACCCCGCTCAAGCTGGGCGTTCAGTTCGAGCTGCATTTCTGGGCTTTCAAGCGTGAGGCGGCCAAGGATTTCTTCTTCCTGGAGATGGCCGCCACCAACCGTTCGGCCTTCATCGTGGACAATTCTCCTCCCATCCAGACCGGGCCTTTCCAGTGGCGCAACTGCTATTTCGCCCTGCGCTGCGATCCGGACATGGGCCCCGACTACGCCGATGACCGCTCCGGGTTCATGCGCGCCAAGAACCTGGGCTTCTCTTTCAGCCACGATTTAAACGATGCCAACCAGCCGCAGGGCTTCCTGGGGCTGAAGCTGCTGGCGACTCCCGTGGTCAACGGCCAGGAACTGGGCCTGACCAACTGGACCTCGATCCAAAACCCCTCGGACCCGCACATCGTGCCGGACCCCACCGATGACAACACTCAGTACCGGATAATCGCCGCGGCCCCGGGACAGCTCCTCGACCCGGTCTACGATCCGACCAAGGAGTTCCAGTTCTCGGGCATCACCGGAGACACCCGCCAGATAATGGTCAGCGGGCCGTTCGATATGAACGCCAATGACCGGCAGTCGATGGTGATCGGCTTCCTGTTCTCGATGCCGACCCACGACCAGCCGAAGTTCGACACGGATGAGGACGTGACCGGCGAGCTGGACAACCTGGTGCTGCTCTCCGATGCCGTGCAGTTGTTCTACGACCTGGGTCCTTTGGCCCAAGGCGCTCCCACCCCGGGTCTCAGTCTGATGCCCGGTGACGGCCAGGTGACTGTCTCCTGGAGCGCCGTGGTCTCGCCCAGCCCCAACATCGAGATCGTGCAGTACAAGCTCTACCGCGCCACCAACGCCGCGGGAAACGACTACAAGCTGCTGGGCACTCTGGCTCACGAAAACGGCAAATCCTACAGCCTGCTGGACAAGGCTCCGGAACTGATCAACGGCTGGAAGATCTACTACGCGATCACGGTGGCGGACAAGCTGTCCGGCGAGCTGAGTGATATCCTGGGCTCCGGCCTGCAGGAGGGGTTGCCGTCTTTCACCCTCGGCAACGCCATCATCCCGCGTTCCAACCCTCTGGCGCTGGACGACCGGGAGACCCTGAAAATCCGGGTGGTGCCCAATCCGTTCTACGCCCATGCGGCCTGGGACAATTCCCCCACCGAAAAGCACGTCCAGTTCACCAACTTGCCTGCCAGCTGTACCATCCGGATTTTCACGCTGAGCGGCAATCTGGTGAACGCGCTGCAGCACAGCGACGGCAGCGGGACCGAGAATTATAACCTCCGTAACCGGTTCGGCGAACCGTTAGCCAGCGGCATCTACTATTACGTGGTTACGAATTCCGGAGGCGACAACGAAACCGGCAAGTTTATCGTGGTTCAGTAAACCTGCCATCGCCGAATGAATGAACGGGAGGAAAAATGGTTTTCAAATCCTTGAAGATGTTTCTGCCGGGACTGGCCCTGGCCAGCCTTGTCCCAAGTCTCTGCTGGGCTGTAGGGGCCTATCCGGATGTCGGCTACGGCCGGGTGGACGGCTATTCTGCGGTAGGACGCCGCTCGGGCGAATTTCTCTCCATCCCGGTCAGCGCCCGCTCGGTGGGCATGGGAGACGCCTATACCGCCTCGGTTAACGACATCAGCGCTATCTACTACAACCCCGCGGGGCTGTCTTTCCTGGACCGCCGCGAAGTCCTCTTCACCCGGGTCAGCCTGCCGGCCGATGTCAACTATAACTTCTTCGCCGCCGCGGTGCCGATTTCCGATGGACGCTGGGTGGTGGGGGGGTTTTATGGCATGCTTTCGATGGACCCGATCGAGGAGACCACGATCCTGCTGCCTAACGGCACCGGCTCCCAGGTCGACATTTACTCGCAGGTTTTCGGCGGCTCGGTGGCTTTCAACTTCTCTGACCGCTTTTCCGCCGGGTTCACCGTAAAGCACGTGTACGAGGATTACTGGAGCGTCACTGCCCAGGCCGTGGCATTCGATGTGGGCACTAACTACCACACCGAATTCCTGGGGCGCTCCTTCAGCCTCGGCCTGGCAGTGCTCAACCTGGGCAGCAGCCTGCAGTTCCGCGGCTCCCGGCTGCAGACCATCGTTTACCCGGAAGACATCCCGCAGGAAGCCGAACAGGGCGGCTACAGCACGCGCGACCCGCGGCCCCAGCGCGAACTCGAGTACCGCACCCACGGATACGACCTGCCCACCGTTTTCAAGATGGGCCTTTCCCTGGTGGCGGTCTCGCACAATTCGGTCGACTGGCTGGTGGGGCTGGATGTCTGGCAGCCGAATAACATTCCAGTCACCTGGGCGCTGGGCACCGAAATCAACTTGAAGTTCAGCCAGAGCTCCACTGCGAGTCTGCGCATGGGCTGGCGCATCCAGTCCGACCAGGATGAGAGCGCGCTGGGGAGCAACCTCTACGGAGACGGTACCAGCGCGCGCGGGCTCAGTTTCGGCGGCGGCCTCGAACGCTCGATGAGCATGTTCAATCTGGGCTTCGATTACGCCTACCGCAACATGGGCTACCTGTCGGCTCAGCATTTCTTCGGTTTCCGGGTCGGATTCTGAAAAACATAGTGCGAGGCGAATAACTCTATCCCATGACAAAGGGGCTGCTCTAAAAGGGCAGCCCCTTTGTCATATATGGTGGGACATGGTTGGCTTTTAAGAACTTTTTTGGTTGAGATGCCGGATGGGATAGTGAGGAGGATTCAGGGGGTGGCGGCTTGAATGCTATTAAATCAGCAGGGCCCTTTTTCTTGAAGAAAGTTAACATTCCGGTAATCAGTCCCTTTGAATCCGGATAAACTCTCTCTTAGCTATTGGGCTAATGTAGTCCATCTTATGCTGAAGGGATACATTGTGAGAGTATATTTCATCTCGGCGAAGGAATTATACCCCGATTGCTCTTGAGTGAAATACAAAAGTCGCAAACTCTCGAGGTCTGCGACTTTTGTCGTTAGGTGGCTCCGAAGGAGAGATGGTCCATGCAACCTCAGCACCCGGCGCAACCGACTATGATCAGCACAATAACGGTGAGTACGGTAAGCACATAGCCGAAAAAAACACCGATGATGTTGACTATTCCGGTGACTATCGCAACCGTCGCCTTGGACTGGGGACTGTGGTGAATCTCGAGGATCCGGTCAGGCCTGCCGCAGAAGTCCCTGAAGAACTCGCGGAAAGAAAACTTCTCGCTCGTGATATAGGGCAGCCCGCATTTACCGGAGCGATTTTTCTCGGCATACTTGAGCACTTCTTTCGTTTCATCGTGCGGCATTCCAAGTTTTTCCGCCTGCCTTTCCTTTACTCCCAGAAAGTCGAGCATCATCCTGTGTTCGAGGTCCACCAACTCTGGATTGTCCAGGCGCAGTCCATCGACTACCTTGGGAGCCACATCTTTAAGCCAGCCCGTGAAACCGGAGCGGTCCAGTTCCATTCCGATCACGTCGAGTGACGACCACACGTTTCGCTGAAGCAGCGTATTGGGAGTCTTGTTCCGGTTGCGCTGGACTTCCAGAAGAGTATCGCGGACAAGCTCCGCCTTTTCCTGTAAGAACTGCCGGTCTATTTTCTGGGTGATACGCTGCAGGCGACGCCGGTCTTGAGCCGTGAGCGTCGAATCTATCTGGTCAATCAAGGCCTGCTCTTTGTGATCCGGCTTGAGACCTTTACAGGGATCCCATAGCTTCTGCCGGGTTGCGGCTTTATTTTTGACCTGTTTGCTTTTCATCGAAAGCCTCTTTAGGAGTGTGAGGGAGCTTCACCCGCTTTTTGCAGCGAGTTAAGGGAGAGCCAGCTGTCAGGCTCCGGATAATATTGAATAGCAGTAGCATTCTCAATGCTTTTCCGCAGTATTCTTCAGCTAATCTCGCCAAACTGGGAGAAACAGCAATCACGCAGGTTAACCCAGTCTCAAATAATGGTATCACTCCTAATGAAAAAATTCAAGGGCTTATACCATTTCTACCTACATTTTTATTAAAATCGAATGGCCGCGTTCGCATTACGCAGAGAAAATTGACTTTACCTCTGGATTGACTGAGAACAATATATTAAACTTAAATTAAAGAATGCTAAAAATGTAATCAAAGTTTAGCCTTGAATTTGTATGTACATTATAAAAAGGCCCATACCTTACAGTCACGAAAATCTGGATGCGGTGGTAGATTAGCGCAGCAATCTCCTGAGGAGACCACGTAGTCAATATAAGCCGTCTCCCCAGGGGATTGTCAGCAGTTACCATCGGCGGCCGAAGCTGCGAAAGCGAGGTTGACATGATCCTTATCTCTCCTAAGCGTCGCAATTGAAAGTGTAGCGCTCGAGTTGCACTACAAGCAAACTTTTCCGGAGGATTGAGGTGAACTTTCTATCACGAATGTTTACCCTGGGATTGACCGTCGGGCTGCTGAGCGTGGCCTATGCGGCCGACGGTGGTCAGAGGTTCGGCAATATCTCGAATTACTATGAATCTACGGACAACGGCATCAGTGTGCTGAGAATCACAGATTCTCCGAACCCTTTCACTTCGCTGGACAGAGACATCTTAAAAAGTTCTCCGTTTATCGACAGTACGGGCATTTTATTCTTCGGCAGTATCGATGGTTCGTTCCGGGCTACATACGTAGCGCCAAGAAAAAGTGATGCGCTATGGGAATTCGTCACCGGTGGAGAAATCCTTTCCTCTCCCGCTGTCGACAACGATGGTACCCTGTATTTCGGTTCAGCGGATAAAAACGTTTATGCGTTGTACCCGAATGGTACGTTGAAATGGATCTTCGCCACGGGCGGCTCCGTGGTCTCGTCACCTGCGCTGTCTGACAACGGCGCCCTGTATGTGGGGTCCAAGGATGGAAGCCTGTACGCGCTGAATTCCGACGGAAGCCGGAAGTGGGAGTATGCAACTCATGGGGCAATCTACGCTTCGCCGGCCCTGGCCGTGGATGGAACGGTCTATGTCGGGTCGCTGGACGGCTCGTTGTACGCGCTCAGCCCGGATGGTGAATTGGAGTGGACATACCTCACCGGAGGCGCGATCTACTCATCGGCATCCATAAGCTTCGCCGGAGAAATCATATTCGGTTCCAACGATTTCAACGTCTACGCACTGAATCCTGACGGCACCCTGATATGGCGG
>JAZDIG010000259.1:0-10626 GCA_043805105.1 Candidatus Glassiibacteriota bacterium
GTCAGGGGTTTGACCGGGAACGGAGCCGGATCGTCGTCAACGACAGGTTCGACCGTGATCGCCACTGTGCTTCCCGAAAGGTCGGCCGGGAAAGTCAGCCCGGTGGGGCTGTTGTTCAGGAAATCCTCCCCCGGAAAGCTCGGCCCTTCCTGCGGCCCGCCGTAACGGGAAGAGTCGTCCGCCTCGTTGGCATACAGGAAGCGGCCGGTTGAAACCGGTGTCCCGTTGATCGTCACCCAGCCCTCGTAGACCCAGCCGCCACCCAGCGCGGGCAGGTTGAGCCCCTTGCTGGACAGGCTGGAGGAATAGTCGATGAACCAGAGACCGCTGTTCTCGTTGTTGTTGTTCCCATCGGTCGGAGTGGCGAGGACGAACTTGCCGGAGACCGTGGAAAAGTCCACCGCCACACCGGTTTCGTGGCCCACGGTGAGGACGGCGGCGGAGTTGGCAATCGTTCCGCCCATCAAGTGCGAGACCGACGGGTTGATGTCGGAATCATTATTGGGTTCGACAGTAATCGCGATGTCGGTCACATCGCTCAGCGGTACACTCAGCTCGAATTCGTTGTTCGCCACCGGATTGCCGGCCACGTCCAGCATCGTGCCATTGGCATCGAAGTTGAATTTGCCCAGTGACAGCCCGTAGGGGCCGGACAGGGCCCAGGCCTGGTAGGTCGCTCCTCCCCCCAGGGGAGTCAGGCCGGTGAATTCGAGCTTGACCGCAATTCGCTCGGTGGAGCTGGTGGGTGTCTGACTGTCTCCGCTGCAGGCGGCGAGGGTTAGGGCGGAAATACTCAGCAGTGCAAGCAGTTCACGCAACATCGGCACGGCTCCTTCTTAACGGATTAAGCTGCCAGTCGTCTCAGACACATGCCACTCGTCCGGCCCCGGCTTCCGAGCGCTTACGCATCCGGCAGCCCGTCCGGCAGGGACGGCGGGCGGTATATATTTACAACCGTAATGGTATATTGGAAACCTATTCGATAATTCGGGGGGCCAGCCGGCGGATTCTCCGGTGCCACCTCCTTTCGGACGAGTCAACTCACAGAGTACCTGCCTTTTCTTCTGATTTTCACCGGATACCGGTCAGAGATGCTTATCAAGCTGAATTTCACAGAGAGATCCGACATCGGGAGCAACAGGCTGGGGGGCGATATTGCTTTTCAAATCGGATTGTACTTTCCTTGTACCCGGCCGGCCAGCAGCCCGTTCCAAAACTTTTGCCGGGGGCCGACGCGAATTGTTTGTCTAAAAGGCACAGTCGGATTATTATGAAAACACCGCTAAAATTCGTCTTCACCACGCCATTAACCCGGTAAGCTGAAAAATCGAGGGGAGGCAGTAATGAGCGCATATGGAGTTGGTATCGCAGGTTTCGGCTGGGTGGCCGGCGCCCACCTCAGGTCGTTCATGGACCTCGAGGATTTCGAGCCGGTGGCCATTCTCAGCCGCCGCAACCTCGATCCCGGCCAGATCAAGGCCGAATTTGGCGCCGAGGTCAAGATCTACAACGATTACGACCGTTTCCTCGAGGACCCCGACATCGACATCGTCGATATCTGCACCCCGCACCCGTTCCACGCCGAACAGACGGTCAAGGCGGCCAACGCCGGCAAGAACCTGATAATCGAAAAACCGATCGCCCTCAGCTTCGAGGACGCCTGCCGGATGCTGGAAGCGGTGGAAAAGAACGGAATAAAGACCTCGGTCTGCTTCGAGGCGCGTTTTGTCGGCATTGCGGTGGCGATGAAGTCGATTATCGACCAGGGCCTGATCGGCGACGTTTACTTTGCCGAATGCGACTATTTCCACGGGATCGGGCCCTGGTACAAGCAGTTCGAATGGAACGTGAAGAAAAAGATGGGCGGCAGCTCGCTCTTGACCGCCGGCTGCCATTCGGTGGACATGCTGCTCTACATGGTGGGAAAAGAGGCTCTGGAAGTCTATTCCTGCTCAACGCGCAATCCTCACCCGGCCTACTCGCCCTACGAATACGACACCACCAGCGTAACCACCATCCGCTTTACCGGCGGGGATGCGATCGGCCGGGTCGCCTCCGTGACCGACTGCATGCAGCCCTACGTTTTCAACATTAACCTGATCGGCAGCCACGGCAGTGTGAAAAACGACCTGTTTTACAGCAAAAAGGTCGAGGGCCTGAAAGGCTGGACCAAGATGGATGTGCAACTGGTGGACAGCGGCGACGTTGCCCATCATCCTTACCGTGAGCAATTCGCCTATTACGCCCAGTGTCTCAAGGCCGGCCGGGAAGGCCACAACAACCTCGCCAGCGCTTTCGAGTCCCACCGGGTGGTGTTCGCCGCCGACAAGTCGGCCGAGGCCGGCAGGCCGGTCAGCCTGAGCGAGTTCAAGAGATAGCAGGCTTTATAAACGTCAGAAGTTTTTCTCCAGCGGCATTGAATCTGGCATTTTTACCGATTGAAATTTATTATCCAACCGTCGCATGGAGGCCGGCCTTTTGGTTCTGTGGCCGCTGTCGGTACAATCAAAACGTTTTGGCGTTGGAAATAATCGGCAAAGTCCGGGATTTGGCCACTCAAACGATCCGGGGGCGTAAACGATGTCGAGCGAAAAGGATTCTTTCAAGGGTGGGATGACCAGGCGCGAATTCCTCGCCGCGGCGGGCGCGGCGTCGCTGGCCGCGGCCGGCGGGCTTTCCGGCCAGCGGGTGGCGACTTCGGCGCGGGACATGCCGAACATCCTGATCATCATCACCGACCAGCTCAGCCAGAAAGCCGTGGGCGCCTATGGCGACAAGCAGCGGGTAACCCCTCATATCGACGCGCTGGCGAAAAGCGGGGTGCGCTTCTCCAGCTCCTACACCAACTGCCCGCTCTGCCAGCCCTCGCGCGCCTCGTTCTGGACCGGCCGGATGCCCAGCCAGACCGGAGTCAACTCCAACGGTCTCAATTACCCGGTGCCGGCTATCAAGGAAAGCACCGCCACCTTGGGGGAAATTTTCAGCCGGGCCGGCTACGAGACGGTGCATTTCGGCAAGCAGCACGATGCCGGCGCCCTGCGGGGGTTCCGTCTGGTGGAGCCGGAGAAAGTGGAGCTGGAAGCTTCCGCGGCCTTCCCGGTCGACTCCGACTCCCAGCAGGACCCGCCCACTGCCGATCGATGCATCGAATATATCAAAGCGGAACACAACCGGCCGTTTCTGGCCGTGGCCTCCCTGAACAATCCCCACAACATCTGCAACTGGGTGGGGGAGTTCGAGGGGCCGGACAAGCTGGCGCCGATTCCGGACGACCAGCTTCCTCTCCTGCCGGAAAACTTCGAAATCGCCGACCTGGCCAAACGCCCCCTGCCGATCCAGTACCTCTGCTGCAGCCACCGCCGGCTGCGCATGGCGAGCAAATGGAGCGACAAGCAGTACCGTCAGTACCTGGCCGCCTACTATCACTACGTAGCGCTGGCCGATGAGCAGATCGGCCGGATCGTCCAGGCCCTGCGTAATTCCCCGGCGGGAGGCAACGCCCTGATAATATTCTTTTCCGATCACGGGGACGGCATGGCCAGCCACCGCATGGTGACCAAGCAGGTGAGTTTTTACGAGGAAACGACGCGCATCCCGTTGATTTTTTCCGGCACCGGCCTGGCCGGTTACGGCCGGATGCTGCTCGAGCCGCTGACCAGCCTGGTGGACCTGCTGCCCACACTCTGCGATTTCGCCGGTCTCGAAGCCCCGCGCGATTTGCCGGGGATGAGCCTGACGCCCTGGCTGCGCGGCGAAAACGTCTCGTCCAGGCGCGAATACGTGGTCAGCGAATGGCAGACCGAATGGGGCTATACGGTTGAGCCGGGCCGCATGCTCCGCACCGACCGCTTCAAGTACACCTCTTACCTCGAGGGCACCGGCGAAGAGTTCTACGACCTGGAGAACGACCCGGGCGAAAAGCGCAATCTGGCATTTGACGGCTACTTCCGCAAGCCGCTGGTTCAGCACCGGGAGATGCTGCGCCGGCACGTGCTCCAGACCCGCGATCCTTTTTTCGGCCAGGCGGTTCAGGTAGACAAGCGTTGGCGCTCCCACAAGCTGGGATACCCGAACCACGAGGGGCCGAGTGCGCCGGAAGCCGCCTGGGCCGAACAGGGGAAAATGCCGGATAAGTGACTTGCCCCGCTATGGGCGGTCCAATCCAAAGTAACTTATATAAAAATCTTCAGAGCGGGGCAGGACACGGCTTGATCCGGCCAGGATAAATATTTATCAGCACAAGAACCGTTGTAATCTTTTATAATATAATGTGTTACCGTAGGGGCAGCATGCGTCGCCCCTACAATTCATGTTCCTCATATTCCGGCGAAATTAGTTCAAAAAGCCTTTAACAATTCATGAAAGAACCGGGGTTGGCCCTTCCGGGCCGTCCCCTTTTTATTGGCGGCCAATTGTCCGGCCGAGGCATCCGCGATGGCCGGGGAAATTCCCTTTGACTGTCAGACCGCTGCTGGTATAATTTCCAGAATACTCACCTCTTATTCTCCAATCGCATTCAAGCAGCCAGAGGAGCCCAAAATGGACAGCTCGTTCGTGATCGGAGTGGATTTCGGCACCGATTCAGTGCGGGCGCTGGTGGTGGACGCCTCGGATGGCGCGCAGGCCGGGACTGCGGTGGCGGAGTTTCCCCGCTGGAGAGACGGTCGCTGGTGCGACCCCGCGGCCAACCAGTTCCGCCAGCACCCGCTTGACCATATCGAATCTCTCCAAAAGGCGGTGGCCGACGCCCTCGGGCAGGCCGGCGCCGGCGTGGCGGCCAGAGTGCGCGCGGTCAGCGTGGACACCACCGGCAGCACGCCAGGTCCGCTGGACGAGGCCGGCCTGCCCCTGGGTCTGCACGAGCGGTTCGCCGATGACCCGGATGCCCTGTTCGTCCTCTGGAAGGACCATACCGCGGTGGCGGAGGCCGGGGAGATCAATCAGACCGCGCGCTCCTGGGGCGGGACGGATTTCACCAGGTATTCCGGCGGCGTTTACTCCAGTGAATGGTTCTGGTCCAAGATTCTGCATATCTGCCGGCGCAACCCCGCGGTCCGGGAGGCGGCGCACACCTGGATTGAGCACTGCGACTGGGTGCCCTGGCTATTGTGCGGCGGCGGCGACCCGGCGGGAGTAAAGCGCAGCCGTTGCGCCGCCGGCCACAAGGCGATGTGGCACGCCTCATTCGACGGCCTGCCCTCGGCGGATTTCCTGGGCCGCCTCGACCCGCACTTGGCCGTCCTGCGCGGCTGGCTTTACACTCAGACCTGGACCGCAGACCAGGCCGCAGGCCGGCTTTCGGACGAATGGGCCGGCCGGCTGGGATTGCCGGCGGGCCTGCCGGTGGGCGTGGGCGCCTTCGATGCCCATATGGGGGCGGTGGGAGCGCAGATCGAGCCCTATGCCCTTACCAAGGTGATCGGCACCTCCACCTGCGACATGCTGGTCGCTCCCGGCCGGGATGTCGGCGACCGGCTGGTGCGAGGTATCTGCGGCCAGGTGGACGGATCGGTGATACCGGGCATGGTGGGCATGGAGGCGGGCCAGAGCGCTTTCGGGGACGTGTTTGCCTGGTTCCGCGACCTGCTGGCCTGGCCGCTGGAAAACCTTCTGCCCGAGCGGTTACGGGCTGAATTGGCGGAGGGTGTCAGGTCCGGGATCCTGCCCGAACTGACCCGTCAGGCCGAACAGCTTCCGTCCGAGGAGACCGCGGTCCTCGCCCTCGACTGGCTCAACGGCCGCCGCACCCCGGACGCCGATCAGCGGCTCAAGGGGGCCCTCACCGGCCTCACCCTGGGCACGAGCGCTCCGCGGGTGTTCAAGGCGCTGGTCGAGTCGACCGCATTCGGTTCGCGGCTGATCGTGGAGCGTTTCGAGCAGGAGGGGATAAAGATCGCGGACGTGATCGCCCTGGGAGGCGTCGCCACCCGCTCGCCTTACGCCATGCAGGTTCTGGCGGACGTTCTGGGCCGCCGGATCAGGATTTCCGCCTGCGAACAGGCCTGTGCCCTGGGCGCGGCGATGTTCGCCGCCACCGTGGCCGGCCTTTACCCTCAGGTGCAGCAGGCCCAGCAGGCGATGGGCGCCGGCTTTTCGCGCGAATTCACCCCGCGGCCCGTTCTCGTGCGTATTTACGATGAAGCTTATGAGCGCTATCGCAGCCTGGGCGGCTTTGTCGAACAACAGACCGATCAGGCGGCGGTCTCGGTAAGCTGATTCCGGCCTGACCGGACTGGAAGGAGCCAGAAGATGAACAACGTACCGGAAATCAGGGTGGGGATCGTGGGAGTGAGCCGGGACTGTTTCCCCAGGGAACTGTCGGCCGCCAGGCTGGCGCTGGTGGCCGATGCCTGCCGGCGGAAAAAAGTGCCGGCGCTGGCCTGCGAGACCCTGGTGGAAAAGGAAAGCCAGGTCCCGGCGGCCCTGGCCGAACTGACCGCCAAAGACTGTAACGCGCTGGTGATTTATCTGGGCAATTTCGGACCGGAAGGGCCGGTATCGATGCTGGCTCAGCGCTTCCCCGGCCCGGTGATGCTGGCCGCCGCAGCCGAGGAGGATGCGGATAACCTGGTGCAGGGCCGGGGGGATGCTTACTGCGGCCTGCTCAGTTCGGTCTACAACTGCAACATCCGGGGAGTGAAAGTCTACCTGCCGGAACAGCCGGTGGGGCTACCGGAAGATGTGGCGGCCCGGATCGCCGGCTTTATCCCGGTGGCGCGGGCCCTGGCGGGCCTGAAAAAACTGAAAGTATTCGCTTTCGGGCCGCGGCCGTACGATTTCGTCGCCTGCAACGCGCCGATCAAACCGCTCTACGACCTGGGTATCGAGGTAATGGAGAACAGCGAACTGGATCTGTACGACAGGTTCCAGTCCGCCCAGGGCCATCCGGACCTGGAGGCGGTGGCGAACGACATGGAGCGGGAGCTGGCCGCCCGGGGAGGCGGGACCGACCGGAAGCTGCTATTGCGCCTGGCCCGGCTCGAATGCGCCCTGCTCGACTTTATGGAAAAACATATCGGCGCCTGCGAATACGCAGTGTTCGCCAACAAGTGCTGGCCCGCCTTTGAAAAGTATTTCGGCTGCGTCCCCTGTTTCGTCAATTCGAGGCTGGCCACGCGCGGGATTCCGGTGGCCTGCGAGGCGGACATCTACGGCGCGGTGAGCGAGTACCTGGCCGCGGCGGTCACCGAAAAGCCCCCAGCCATTCTGGACGTCAACAACACCGTGCCGCCGGCGATGTACCACAAGGCGGGCAAGGCGGTTCACGGCTACCGGCCGGAGGAGTTATTCATGGGCTTTCACTGCGGCAACACTTCCTCCCAATGCATGCTGGACTGTGCGATCAAGTTCCAGCTCATCATGCACCGGCTGATGGAGCCGGGCCGGGAGCCGGACATCACCCGCGGCACCCTGGAGGGACGGATCGCGCCCGGCCCGGTGACGATCTTCCGCCTGCAGGGTACGGCCGACTGCCGGCTGGAGGCGTACGTGGCCGAGGGCGAGGTGCTGGACGTAGACCCGCAATCGTTCGGCTGTATCGGGGTTATCGGCATCCGGGAGATGGAGCGTTTCTACCGGCACGTCCTGCTGGGACGGGCTTTCCCCCATCACACGGCCGTGGCCTTCGACCAGGCGGGACGGACTCTCTTCGAGGTGGCCAGGCTCCTGGGAGTTAAGGATGTCGGCTTCAACCGGCCGGCCGGCAGCCTTTATCCGGGAGAGAACCCGTTCGGCGGGTAGGGATAATTTCCCGGTCAGCGGCCGAGGACTACGTCGAGCCGGGCGTGGTCGCGGCCGGAGAGGAGGTTTTGCGACAGGACAGCCCGGCCGTTTTCCAGTGGGAGCGCTTCACCATCCAGCCGCGCGCTCGACACCCGGCTGCCCTCGCCGTCCGGGTTGGCTACCGTGGCGAGCACCCGGCAGCCGCGGAACTCCTTGACCACTTCGTAGCTCGTCCACGCCGAGGGGGCGACCGGGTCGACGATCAGACAGTCGAAGCCCGGCAGGAGGCCGAGCATCCGGTCGAGCGATTTACGCAGCCAGTTGACCGACCCGGTGAAGTTGCTGTAGAGATTGCGGCCGAAATGTTCGTGGCTGGTGCCTACGGTGAAATTGGAAAGCTGATGCGGAGGGCCGGTGGCGATGTCCGGCAGATTGCCGCCGGGCAGCACTTTCTTCAGTTCGGCCAGCGCCCGGTCGGCCAGGCCCTGAGCCAGAAGCCCGTAAATCAGGAAACTTTGGCCGTGGGTGTAGATCGAGCCGTTTTCGAACTGCCCGGGGACAATGTCCGCGATCCGGCCGACCCGCCGGCTTTTGACGGTGTAGGGCGGGTGGAGCAGCAGGTGGCCGAGCGGAGTTTCCAATTCCTTGATCGCCTTCAAAACCGCCTCCACCCGGCCGGCGTTTTCGGCCACCCCGCTGAACAAGCTCCAGGCGTTGACGTTCAGGTGGATCCGGCCTTCCTCGTTTTCCACCGATCCCACCGGCTCGCCGTCCGGCAGAAAAGCATAGACGTAATGGTGGCCGTCCCAGGCGGTGCGGTTGATCTTATCGGTCATCTCCGTAATTATCCGGTTGGCCAGCCTGAGGCCGTTTTTGTCGTTCCGCCAGAGGGCGAGCTCCCGGAAGCGCCGGCTGGCGAAAACCAGCGCCATCGACAGCCACACGCTCATGCCTTCGCCGTTTTCGCCCACGCCGTCCAGTGAATCGTTCCAGTCGCCATGGCCGATCAGGCAGAGGCCGTTTGCCCGCGACCGGTTGCCGAAGAGCCCCTCGAGACTGCGGCGCACGTGTTCGTACACCGGGGCGCTGTTGCCCGGATCGACCCGGCCGGCCGCGGCGTCGAAAAAGCCCACCTCGCGGTCGAGCAGGCCCGTGTCGCCGGTCTCCTGCACGTAACCCGCCACCGTGTCGGCGATCCAGACACAGTTGTCCAGGTAGCGGCGGGGGTCGTGAGGCGCGCCGGGGAACTTGGCAAACTGCCGGAGCGCGGTGCCGTCGGGGTACTGATGAGCCAGCGTGGTGAGGAGATGGCCCGCGACAAAGGCCGGGTCGAAGCTGCTGCAGCCCATCATGTACTGCAGCGTGTCGCGGTAGCCTACCATGTCGAGGGAGAGGGGGAGCCTGAGCGAGCTTTTGGCCTGGTACTTGGACCAGACGTTGAAAAAGCGGTCCACCTCGTCGTCGCCGGTCCGCGCCAGGTGCCGGCCGGTCAGGCCGCGCCAGGATTCGGCCAGCTGCTCCAGCTCTCTTTCGATCCCGTCCGGCCCGAAATATTTCTCCCGCAGCCCGGACAGGTGACACCTGGCCTTTTCCGGCTCGGGTTCGGTCACGCCCAGCAGGAAGTCGAGTGTTTTCTTTTCGCCGGGGGCCAGGTTCAGGTCGAACTGCAGCGCCGATACCAGGCCCAGGTAGGGTTGGGTGCCCAGGGAGCCGCGGCAGGCGCCCTGTTCGACTGCCTGCGGCCAGAGACGTGACTGGCCCGGGCCGTAGAAATCCTCCCCGCTCATGTCAAAGCCGGCGAACCGGCTCCGGCTGGTGATGAAACCGGTACGGGGATTCCGGTTTTTCTTGTCGTTGTTGAGCGCCACCAGGGTATTCAGCTCCTCGAGACAGACCCCCTGGCTTACCACCCGCGAGTCGAAGTAATGGCCCGGGTAGGATTCGAGGCCCCAGTTCACGGCCACGAAAAGCTGCACCCGGCGCTCATTGCCGGATTCATTGGCCAATAGCAGGCGCCAGACCTCCAGGGGATCATCGACCGGGATGAATACCAGCAGCTCGGCGGCCAGCCGGTCGCGCTCGGCGGCCAGCCGGTAAGTGCCCAAACCCTGTTCGCAGTGGAAGCGATCGTAGAGGTCCTCGCCGCGGCCGGGCTGCGAAAATAGATAGCGGATCGATACCCCTTCCCCGGCGATTTGCTCACGCAGGTAGAAACGGCGGTGGTCCGAGGCGCGCGGAGCGGTGGGTACGTAGGATGCGTCCCGGTAACTGGTCACCCGGCCGGCCAGCACCGAATCCAGGCAACTGAATCCCCCACCGTACTGGTCCCAGAACGATCCCCAGATTCCATGCTCGCGCGGGTGGTTGCTGGTCATGAAATGGAGCCAGGGCCGCGGAGTGACCAGCCGGCTGAACAGGAGCGCACTGCCCGTGATGAAACCCCGGTCGTCGCGGTCGTCCCGGAAACGGCTGTAGCGGTCGCGTAAACGCTGCAGCTCACCGCCGCCCGCCGCGCTCGTGACCGGCAATCCCCGGCCGAGCGCTTTACGGCAGCAGGCGGCGAGCCGGTCCAGCTCGCGCGCCTCTTCCTCCGGCTCGATGTGCGCCGGTTGCCGCTTGCCGTCAATCTGTCCCACGGGACGTTCCTCTCCCCGGCTGGAGCCTCTGCCCGGAAAATAAAAACTTTCTTGCGGAAACTAATTAATTGACACAATATTGTTTTTTGTCAATAATTTTAGCCGTTTTCCGCACAGCCGGTAAGGACGGCACCTTCAACGGATTACCGGAATCTGCCCGATGCCAGGCCGCTTTCGTACCCGGAGGCTGCGTTACACCGCGTGGCTGCCGTTCGTGCTGGGGCTGACGCTGCACTCCTGTTCGGCCGGCGCTTCCTCCGGCCGGATC